>NZ_PPDJ01000012.1 GCF_002903145.1 Halobacteriovorax sp. DA5
AACACCTTCAAGTGTGAAGAGCCCTAATCGAATCGTTGAATCATTAAATATTAATTCGTTAAAATTGCACCACTGCGGAAGCACTGCAATTCCAAATATTGTCGCAAAACCAATACTTGATATCGTTGGTGAGATTTCTTGTTTAGAAGAGTTAGATAAAAAGAAAGATTTACTTGAGAAGCTCGGTTACGAATATAAAGGTGAATATGGGATCGAAGGTAGGAGATACTCTGTTCTCTATAACTTCGAAAAGACAAAAGGGTTTTGTCATCTTCACATCTTTGAATCAGGTAGTAAGGAACTTAAAGACCATATTATTTTCAAAGATTATCTTATTTCCAATCCAAGTGCAGCATTGAGATATGAAGAGCTTAAAAAATCTTTGGATATACCAAGAAGTGAATACTCAAATGCAAAAACAGAAATTATCTCAGAGCTATTAAAAGAGGCATATAAAGAAAGGAGTTCTCTTTATGAAGACAAAAGAATTATATAACCCATTGGTGGGGTTTCTTATTGGCGAGTGGGATAATGTTAGCTTTGAAATTTCAAATGGAAAAGAAGTCAAAAGAGAAGTTTATCCTGAAACGATGGTTGGTAAGAGTGAGCATGTCATTACAATCACGGCGCATGGGTTTAGAGACGGAAAAGATTTAACTAAGGATATGTGCCTAGAAGTTAAAGGTGAAAAAGTTATCATGTCACAAGGACCTTTCAGAGCAGAGGGGATTGTTAAGGGGAATGTATATTATCTAGAGGGGAAGTATGAGGAGATGATTTTTAAGTTTAGGCTTTATACTATGGGAGATAAGTATGTTTTTCATAGGGAAACATGGATAAATGGAAATATTCAAAAAATGGATATGTCTTATCTTGTAAGAAAGAAGTAGTATGAAATTTTATGAAGCACAAGACTATCAAGATAAAGTGAATGAAATTTTTAAGGACTTAGAGTCTGAGCTATCTCAACATCTTGTTAATGTTCGAATCATTCATATTGGAGCATCATCAATCCCTGGTGCTGTCTCTAAAGGAGACTTAGATGTTTTTGTTGGTGTGGATAAGAAAGACTTCGAATCAAGTTTAGTAACAATTAAGAACCTTGGCTACGTTGAGAAAGAGGGCACTTTAAGAACTCCTCAGCTTTGCATGCTGATTACAGAAAAATATAATCATGATGTAGCAATCCAGTTAGTTGAGAATGGAAGTGAATTTGAAGACTTTTTGAAATTTAAAAAATTATTGTCTACCAAACCTTCTCTCGTTGAAGAGTATAATGAGCTCAAACGAAGTTCTTCTCATCTTAATGAAGATGAATATAGAAGCAAAAAATCGAAATGGGTTGAAAGTCTATTGAAAAGCCTCATGATGGAATAAAAAGAATCAAAGGCCCTATTTATAGAATATGCATTCCAGGTGCTCTTCCTTTACGTACGGCAAGTGAAAAGTACCTGGAACAAAAGATTAGGCCAATGTTATTTTAATCTTCTTCATTCGGCCTTCACCAATTGAGACTGTTTTAACTTCTTTATGCTTATCAAGGTGTTGATGAACAAGTCTGCGATCTGATGCGTTTAATGCTTTTAGTGTTACTGGCTCGCGAGAGTCTAGAACTTTAGCTGTCTCACGCTCAACCATCTTAATAAGACTGTCTTCCTGACTCTTTACACCCTTACACTTGAAATTTAGTCTAACTTCTCTAGGAACTTCAACACTGTTGTAAAGGTGAAGTCTTGTCAGGTGCTCAAGAGCTTGGAGTAGTTCATTATTATCTCTTGTTAATATTTTCTCATCTGCTCCAGAAAAGAAGATCTTAATATCCTTTCCATTAAATGAGAACTTTGCAAATAGCTTCAAGTTTGCCTTTTTAATAAGATTAATTAGAAATGGCATCACGATTTTTTTATACGTTGGCCTAAGGCTATAAGTGAACTTTGTAAGCCTCTTTCCAAATAAGAAGAACTTCTTGCGTCCCTGTGTCGATTCATCAAGGCTTAGTTGTGAATCATACTTTATCTTAAAGAATGCAAGAGCGGCTGCCTTCGCACTTTCTTGAGAGTCTGCTTGAATCGTAAACGTTGGTGTATTTGGTTTCTTTTCTATTTTTACAACTGGCTTACTTATTGATTGATCATTAACAGTTGTTTTCTTCTCTCTTTCTGGAGTTTTCTTCTTAGTATTATTTTGGGCTTTTTTGCGTAGAGGTTTCTTGCGCTGATCTTTTTGCTCTTGTGTTAATGGTTTGCCAGTTGTTCTATCGACAACTTTAAAAGTTTTGCGGTCAATGAATGGCTTCTTTGAAAGATTTTTCGATATATCTTCTGGGCCAACGTCTAACTTTGGAATTTTATCACCAATAAAATCTTGAATAGGATCTAGGTATTCACAGTCATCAAATGAACAAAAGCTTATTGCTTCTCCTTCGCAGCCTGCACGACCTGTTCGACCAATTCGGTGAACATAATTTGCGGCATCTTGTGGAAGATCGTAATTGATAACAAGATTAACATCTTTTATGTCGAGACCTCTTGCTGCAACATCTGTACAAACAAGGATTGTCGTCTCTTTCGATTTAAAGTCTTTGATAAGCTTTGTTCTCTTAACTTGAGAAAGGCCACCTGAAATTGCCTTTGCTTTGAAATCCATTGCGATCAGCCATTCAGCAACTAAATGTGTTTGAAATTTAGTATTACAGAAGACTAGGGCGTATGCATCTTCATGATTTCGTATGAGGTTGACAAGAAGTCCCATCTTCTCATTTTCATTAATCATCGCTAGCTTATGATCGATGTGATCAACAACCATATTGTCTTCATTTAGCTTGATCTCAATTGGAGTTGAGTTGAACTTGTAGGCCGTATTTAGAACTGCCATATTAGTCGTGGCCGATACCATGATTAATTGTCTATCATCTGGCATTTGGCCAAGTGTGTATTCAATATCTCTTTGGAAGCCCATATCAAATAATCGATCAGCTTCATCAAATACGATTCCGTAAGTGCGATCAATGAGGACGGCTTTTTGCTTAAGTAGGTCTACTAAACGTCCTGGGGTTGCAATAATGATATGAGCACCCTTCTTTATTTGCTCTTTTTGCTTTTCGAGGCTTTCACCACCAATAACGCAAACTGTTTTAATTCCAGAGTCACTACCTAGATCTTTAAAGACCTTTGCAGTTTGTTGCGCTAGCTCTCTTGTCGGAGAAAGGACAACGTAATGAACCTCATCAACTTCCACGAGGTCATCATGAATGATATGTTCGATGATCGGGATTGCAAATGATGCAGTCTTTCCAGAGCCTGTTTCAGCAAGAGCAAGTATGTCTTTACCTTCTAAAATTGGATCTATTGTTAGTTCTTGGATGGCGCTTGCTGTTGTGAATCCACATTTTTTGATGGATTCAAGGAGGCCTGCGCTTAAATTAAAGTCTTCAAATGGTATATTATTTGTCATAGCAATCAATATACGTTAAACGACGCACTAATCTAAGTAATTTCTTAAATTTAATTGTATTTACTGCGTTTAAGTGCATTTTTGCCTTTTTATAGCGAATTATATCTAACTATAATTAACTTATGAAGAAAATTCTCTTTTTAGGACTTGGACATTTAGGACAGCACTTTCTTTCCCAAAATAAAATACACGAAGTTATTGGGACAAGAAGAAAGTCAGATGAATTAGAAACTAACCTCATCGAATTCTCTTTAGGTGAGAGCTGGAAAGCTTCAAAGGACTTTGATGTTATTATCATTTCATTTCCACCTGTCGAAGAATACTCTCTTAAACTTCAAAAACTATTAGATGATTTAGGGCCATTAAATAAAGTTATTTTTATTAGTTCGACTTCGGTTTTCGGCACAGGCCAGATAAATGAAGATAGTATGAAAGTTGGTCATACAAGAAATGCTAAAGAGCTTATTGAGTGCGAAAAATTGATATCACAGTTGAATGATTATGTAATTGTCAGGCCAGGTGGCCTTATTGATAGTAAACGCCATCCAAAGTTCTTTTCTAAGAAAATGTCAAAGCTATCAAAGTCAAAAACTAATGTTAATCTAGTTCACACAAGTGATGTTGCTGCATTTTTACACTACGCAATTGGTCACAATATTAGTAATGAAGATTTTAATCTGGTTTGCGATGATCATCCTACTAAAGAGGAATTCTATCGTAGCTTTAATTCGACGATATCTTTTGATTCAGAAAATTCAGAACTTCGAATAATTGATAATTCTAAGAGTAAAAATACTGGTTTTACTTATCATTATAGTAATCTTTCTTGGTCTAAACTATAATAATTAAAATTTTTTAGATATAGTGAGGCCACAATGAATATTAGAACGCCTAGTCTGTCAGACGTAGATAAGTTATTTCAAATCGAATTAGAAAACTATGGTGAGCAAGAGGCGACTGAGAAAGAAACTTTTCAGGCCCTAGTTGAATTTCCAGAAGACTATATCGGCTATGAGCTTAAGGTACTAGTAGATGCAGAGGTAATCGGATTTTATTGTACCGTGGAAGAGGACGGAAATATCGAGCTAGTTGATATTGCAGTCTCAAAAGATTTTCAAGGAAGGGGTCATGGCTCAACGTTACTTGAAGAATGTTTAAAAAATCATGCTCAAATGCCTTTATCTTTGACTGTTAGAGAAGATAATTATTCGGCAATTGCTTTATATAAGAAATTTGGTTTTAAACAAACTGAAATCGAGAAAGATTACTACGATGATTGTAATGGCCTGCGATTTGAGAAAACAGATTTATAAATAGGAATAATATGAGTAAGAAAGTAAAAATTTTTGTAGCTGAACAATATGATCCATATTTTAATCTCGCGACAGAGAATTGGATTTTTAACGATATGGACACGGATTCTCATGTTCTCTTTCTTTGGCAAAATGATGAAACTGTTGTCATTGGAAAGCACCAAAACCCGTGGACAGAGTGTATTACAAGTAAGATGGAAGAAGACGGGGTGAAACTTGCTAGACGCCAAAGTGGTGGCGGGGCGGTTTTTCATGATCTTGGAAATACTAATTTCACTTTCATGTCATCTAAAGAGTCATACGATAAGGACGCCAATAATAAGATCATTACAAATGCTTTAAAAACGTTTGGGGTTGAAGCCTTTGCTAATGGAAGAAATGATATTGAAGTGAAAATTGCACAAGAAGAAGGATCAAGAAAAATTTCTGGTTCGGCCTTTAAGGTAAAGAGAGATCGAAGCTTTCATCATGGAACACTTCTCATTAATGCTGATCTAAGTAAACTTGCTAACTACTTAAACCCTAATAAGAAAAAACTAGAGTCAAAGGGGATCAAGTCAGCACGTGCACGTGTGATGAACCTTTCAGAACTTAACTCTGAAATCAATCATGAGAGTCTTTCAAAGGCCATTGTTGAAGAGTTTTGTCGTTTCTACGATGCCCAAACACAGGTAGAGGTTTTAAACTACGACTTCTTAAAGTCTGTTCCTAAAGTTAATGAATACTATGAGGAATTAAAGGATTGGAATTGGCTTTACGGGAAAACGCCGAAGTTTAATCATCAATTTGATGAACGCTTTGACTGGGGTGGTGTTGAAGTTCATATAAATTCAAATAAAGGAATAATGGAAGAGGTGACAATCTTTAGTGACTGCTTACACCCACCTTTAATTGAGTCTTTTGCTGAAAAACTAAAAGGCATTGCTTATGATGTTAATGCTGTTCAAGATACCTTGAATAAACTTAAAGAGGACTTTCAAGATCATCATAGTGAAGTGGATGATTTTTCCAACTGGCTTGTCACAAATATCAGATAAATTAGAATGGAGCATTAATAATTGAAAGACATATATATTTTAAAAGATAATTTAAAGACATGCTTTAGGGTAAGTGGAGCAGAATCTGGGAAACCTGTCCTTTATATAAATGGTGCAGGGATGAGTGGTAGTTTAAATTTCTATCAAGAAGACCTTATAAATAATAATATCAAGCTTTATTCGATTGATAGGCCTGGCTTTGGTCAGTCGGACTTCAATGAAGATAAGTCTTTTTCTAGTATCACTGAATCAGTAGAATTGTTATTAAGAGAGCTTAAGTTAGATCAGATTGACGCTATCGCATTCTCTCAAGGTGCGCCTTTTTTGTACCATATGTGCTTGCATGGGATTGTTAAAAAGGCCGTCATAGTTTCTGGTCAAGATGATCTACATTATAAAAGTACTTATGAGTTACTTGATGAGAATACGAAAGGTTTTGTTAACTCTGTAAGTAGTGGCCAATTAACATGCGATGAATTTCAAAAAACTTTCAATCTGGATGGTTTTATAGAGTTCGTTATTGGAACATCTTCTGAAGTCGATAAGAAGGTCTATACGCAAGATTCATATAAGAAGATGTATGGCGAATGTCTTCAAGAAGGGATTGGAAGTTCATTTGAGTCTTATTATCAAGACCTATTTATGTGCTTATCTCCTTGGGGCTTCAATCTTGAAGAAGTTACAACAGACGTATTCCATCTATATGGGAAACATGATTATAGCCCAGTTCATTCACCAGATTTTGGAGAGACTCTTACTCAAAGAAATTCTAACTTTACAGCTGAAGTAATTGATAGTGTTGGTGGAGCCTTGATTTGGACTCATGGCAGTTATATTTTGAAAGGGTTATGCTACAATTAGGTCATGGAATATCTCATTACTTTAGCGACTCTTATTTTTTGTCTAAGCTGCCAATCGAAATCTGAAGTTGACTATGACCAATACATAAAAAAGTGCAATGGTAATAGTTGTTGTGAAAGCTCTATACGAAATGCCAAGGCCTCTGAATCTATCATTCTTGAAGATGGAAAAAGTTGTCCTGATGGATATCGTGTTGAGATGCAAAAGTGTATTGGTAGCAAACGTTGGTGTGTGAAGTTATAAAATAAAACAATCAGGGGAGTTTTTATATGAATAGATTAAATTATAATCGTGTTTTTTATTATGGATTAAAACTAGCACTTTCTTTTGCTTTTTTTAGT
This sequence comes from Halobacteriovorax sp. DA5, assembly GCF_002903145.1. Classification (NCBI taxonomy): domain Bacteria; kingdom Pseudomonadati; phylum Bdellovibrionota; class Bacteriovoracia; order Bacteriovoracales; family Halobacteriovoraceae; genus Halobacteriovorax; species Halobacteriovorax sp. DA5. Next base: position 7,006 of record NZ_PPDJ01000012.1, read on the forward strand.
GCAGTAGCTGATCGATTTGGACTTTGGGGTGCAGCAGGAAGTGAAGGTGTATTCTGGGGAAACTTTGATAATTTTATTTCATACACTAAGCTTCTAAACCCATGGGCACCTGCAGCTTTAGTGACGATACTTGCGTGGTTTGTGACTATCTTGGAAGTTGTTTTAGGTTTGGCTCTTTTGACGAATATAAAGACTAAGGAAGTGGCATTTGTAAGTGGCGTCTTATTAGCAATCTTTGGACTTGCGATGATTTTTACGCTTGGTGTAAAACCCGTTTTTGATTACAGTGTTTTCAGTGCTGCATTCGGGGCATTCTATCTTTCAACAAGTCGATCATAAATAGGTATTAGCTAACTTGTTATAAGTTGTTGAAATTTCCATCGGTACCCGTGTACCTTTGGAAATTTTGTGGTATATTCTGCGTCCTTATGAACCATTATGAGTATAAAGAATATTCGCAAATCTCTGATGAGGTCTTTGAAATCGTTTCTCAAACGAATTCACAGATCTTTAGTACGCCGTATTGTGTCGACAGAATGTACTCAAAAACAAAAGACTGCACTAAGTTTCTTGCACAATTTTACTTTGATGGCAGCCAGCCAATCGCCTTTAAAGTTGGCTATGATTGTGGTGATTATTTCTACAGCTGGGTAGGTGGTGTTGTGCCATTTTATCGTGGTCAAAAATTAGCGACAAAATTGATGGAGAGGCAACATGAGTGGGCCAAAGAGCAAGGCTTCACAAAGGTTCGTACTCACACTGATGCTCGCTATCCAGAAATGATTGAACTCAATGAAAAATTTGGTTTTAAGTTAATTGATACTAGAATCAAAGAAAATCATATCGAACAGCTAATTCTAGAAAAAAACTTATAGTCATACTTAGAGTTTACAAAAACCTAACATTCAAATCCCATACTAAGGATATTATTTTTTTAATTTATTTTTAAAAAGGGATATCAATGAAATTTATATCAATCTTAAGTGCACTTATACTTACTCTTTCATCTTTTGCAGAAACTTCTCTTCAAGATCGACTTAACGAAAGAAAAGAGAAGGCCAATAAAAAGCGCTCTGTTGAAGTAACTAAGGTTATGGATGAAGCCCTTAAACATCTTAAAGATTCTGGAATTGTCGAAGAGAGTGTGAAAAAAGGCACTAAAGTTCCGAGTTTTAAAATTGGTGGGAAAGATATTAGTGAATATTATAAAGATGGAAATATCATTGTAAGCTTCTACCGTGGAAGTTGGTGTCCATACTGCATGATTCAACTCAAAGAGTATCAAAAGTATTATGAAGAAATTCAAAATAAAGGTGCAAAACTTATTGTTCTAGCACCAGATACCAAGAAGGAAATTGCTAAAACTAAAAGAAATCATAAATTAAATTTTCCAATTTATTCGGATGTCGATAATAAGATTGCAAAAAAATTTGGATTAGCTTTTAAACTCGAAGAAAGTTTGAAAGCCGTTTATTCAAAGTTCGGGATCGATATTGAGAAAAATCAAGGTAATGATAAATTTGAGCTACCTTTGCCTGGTACTTATATCATTAATAAGGAAGGACAGATCATTTATGCTTTTGCAGATGCTGATTATACGAAAAGGGCCGATCCCAAAGATTTATTACAATATTTAAAATAGAAGTTACACTTAATAGAATGGGTCTTTGATATAAGTTTCTAAGACTCTTTTCTTTCTAAGTTTTGTTGCATCACTATCTGGTAAATACTCTAGTAGACTAAGAATATTTGTAATTCCTGTAAGCGTTTTTGTGACACCATTCATAACTCTATCTCTGCCAGTAGAGACACCATACCTTTGACGATAAAAGAAATAGCGATCTTTTAAGAGTTGCGACTGACCAAGTTCAGTGGCTGATGTTGTTAGGTTGAATTTAAAGACAGCATTAAATTTTGTTAGCTTTTGAAGTTTCAAATCTTTTTGATCTATATTCTTTAGTGATTTTCTTAGCACTTTAGCAATATAGGCCCTCAAGAATCTCGAACCAACTGAAATTTTAGTTCGCTTCTCCTCATATTGTGCGTTCTTATCCAGATAGAATGTGACTTGAAAATGTCCTTGGGCCTCAATTTCAACGAGTTCTTCTGGGTACGTTAAGTTTTGTTCAATTTTTGAAAATATTTGATTTGCTTTTGCTATTCCAATATTCGAGTTCGTTGAAATCTTGGCATCGTCTATGTTTAGGTGTTTTGGATTAATGGAGAAGTCTGAAAGCTTTAATCCCTTTGCTCTATAGTTTTTTGAGAAATTCTTTTGTATAGAGCTCTTTTTTTGTTTTAAGGATTTTACTTTCATTTTGATTGGTTCTCTTTGTGTAATTTTTTTGATTTGATCATTCTTTGAGTATGAAAAGAGCAAGAGAGTATGAAGTAAGAAAGAGATGGTTAAGCTTAATTTAAATTTTTTCATTACATCTATTGTATTTTTCAAATGAAAATTCTGTGGTTAGTACCTTGTCAATTTTGTGTGAATTTTAATTATTTGGTGACCACTTATTTTTCTTGTATAATTTAAAAAGTAATAAAAGAAAGGATACTTATGCATTTGGATTTTGAGCCGAGCGCGCCGGCGCTTACTGATATAGATTTTAGTAAATTTTTAGAAGTTGATATGAGAATAGGGGAGATTCTTGAGATTGAAGATTTTCCAGAAGCAAGAAAGCCTAGCTATAAACTCAAAATTGATTTTGGCCCAGGTGTAGGTGTTAAAAAATCAAGTGCTCAAATTACTGTCCACTATAAGAAGGAAGAGCTGATTGGAAAGAAGGTCTTGGCCGTTGTTAATTTTCCTCCAAGGCAAATTGGAAAGTTCATGTCGGAAGTTCTTGTTATGGGATTCTCAGATTCTAATAACGATATTGTCCTATTTAACCTGGATAAAGATGTGCCAAATGGAGCACGTCTACATTAGTCCAAGGGAGAGTTTAAATGAGTAATTTACATAAAGGTTCATGCTTATGTGGCACCATTGAATTTGAAGCGGAAGGGGCTTTTGATAATTTCTTTCTATGCCATTGTAAGTACTGTCAAAAGGATACGGGATCTGCACATGCTGCAAATCTTTTTGCAGGTAATTTGAAGTTTAACTGGCTTAGTGGGGAAGATAATATTCAATCTTACCAATTACCTGAGACGAGACACTCTAAATCTTTTTGTAAGACTTGTGGCTCGGCCGTTCCAGGAGTTTTTAGCGAAGGGAAGCTTGTGGTCATTCCGGCCGGATGCCTAGATACTCTTGTTGATATTAAACCTAGAGCACATCTTTTTATTAAAAGTAAGGCAAATTGGGATGATAACTTAGAGAGCATTTTAAAATTAGAAGGTCTACCTAGTTAGGCAGACCTTCAGTATATTTATTTTTTCAATTCAAATCGATCGAGATTCATCACTTTATTCCAGGCCGTAACAAAGTCATTTACAAATTTTTCTTTTGAATCATTTTGAGCGTATACTTCTGAAATTGCTCTAAGCTCTGAGTTAGAACCAAAGATTAAGTCAGCACGAGTTGCTGTCCAAGTTGATTTTCCTGAAGAAAGTTCGATAGCTTCAAAAATTTCATTATTACTATCTTTTGCTTTCCATTCATACTTCATATCAAGAAGATTTGTGAAGAAGTCATTAGAAAGGACACCAACTTTATTAGTGAATACACCATGCTTTGAATTGTCATGGTTTGCTCCAAGTACACGAAGCCCACCAATTAGAACTGTCATTTCTGGAGCAGTTAAAGTTAATAGTTGCGCCTTATCAAGTAGAAGCTCTTCTGTTGCTACTGTGAACTTTGTTTTTAAGTAGTTTCTAAAACCATCTGCTTCTGGTTCAAGAACTGCAAATGATTCAACATCAGTATTTTCTTGTGTTGTATCCATACGTCCTGGTGTAAATGGAACTTCCATTTTTACTCCTGCGGCAGCTGCAGCTTTTTCAACACCTGCACAACCTGCTAGAACGATAACATCTGCAAGGGAAACGGTTTTATCAAAATCTTTTTGAATTTTTTCTAGTGTTGCTAGAACTTCACTTAACTCGCTTGGCATATTTACTGCCCAATCTTTTTGAGGAGCAAGGCGAATACGTGCACCGTTGGCACCACCACGCATATCTGAACCTCTAAAGCTTGAAGCTGATGCCCAAGCCGTTCTTACCATTTGAGAGATCGTAAGAGGTGAGTTTAGAATTTGATTTTTTAATTCAGCGATATCAATCTCATTAATAAGCTCATGGTTAACAGCTGGAATTGGGTCTTGCCAAATCAGGCTTTCACTTGGTACTTCTGGCCCAAGGTAGCGAGCTTTAGGTCCCATATCTCTGTGTGTAAGCTTAAACCATGCTTTTGCAAAATTTTCTCTAAACTCTTCAGGGTTTTCCATATAGCGTCTAGCAATTTTTTCGTAAGCAGGATCAAATCGTAAAGAAAGATCAGCTGTTGTCATCATTGGTCTGTGTTTTTTTGAAGGATCATGTGCATCTACTACCATATCTTCATCAGCAACATCTTTTGCAAGCCACTGCCATGCACCTGCAGGGGACTTAACTTTTTCCCATTCGTATTTGAATAGAGTTGTCAGATAGCCATTATCCCATTTTGTCGGATTTGGCTTCCATGCACCTTCGATACCACTTGTAATCGTGTCACCACCTTTTCCTGTACCAAAGTTATTTTTCCATCCAAGTCCCATTTGCTCTATTGGAGCAGCTTCTGGTTCTCGTCCAAGGTTTGAGTCTGGAGCTGCCCCGTGACACTTTCCAAAAGTGTGCCCGCCAGCAACAAGTGCAACTGTTTCTTCATCATTCATCGCCATACGAGCAAATGTTTCACGTACATCAATTCCTGATGCAACAGGATCTGGGTTGGCGTTTGGTCCCTCTGGATTTACATAAATTAGGCCCATTTGAACTGCTGCGAGAGGCTTTTCAAGTTCACGCTCCCCTGTGTATCTCTTGTCACCAAGCCACTGTGCTTCTGTTCCCCAGTAAACATCTTCTTCTGGTTGATAGATATCCTCGCGTCCTCCAGCAAAGCCGTATGTTTTAAATCCCATTGACTCTAGAGCGCAGTTACCTGCAAGTACAAATAGATCTGCCCATGAAATTTTATTTCCGTACTTTTGTTTCACTGGCCATAGAAGTCTTCTGGCCTTATCTAGATTTCCATTGTCTGGCCAACTATTTAGTGGTGCAAATCGTTGGTTACCTGTATTGGCCCCTCCACGTCCGTCAGATGTTCTATATGTACCGGCAGCGTGCCAGGCCATGCGGATGAATAGAGGACCGTAGTGTCCGTAATCTGCAGGCCACCATGGTTGTGAGTCTGTCATTAATGCAAAGATATCTTTTTTTAGTGCACTCAGATCAAGTGAGCTAAATTCTTTTGTGTAATCAAAATCTTTTCCCATTGGATTTGCGAGTTCAGAATGTTGTCTTAAAATGTTAAGTCTTAGGCGCTCTGGCCACCAATCGTTATTATTAGTTCCCCACATAATTAATGCTCCTTTGATGAGTAAATAATTTTTTCTTAAATTATATATGAAAAATGCTTATTAATGTCTTTAATTTTTATTTATGTTTTTGAATTTGATTTTTGCCAGAACGTCTTTGAAGTTCTTATAATTAAACTTCAATTACAAAAGGTTTTTATATGCGATGCGTATTAATGCTATTAGCAATTTTCTTGATGAATTTATCCTACGCTTCGGCCAACTCTAATAAAAGGTTAGATGGACTTCTTTGTGCTGTTGAATCAGCAACATATTATAAGAGAGTTCTTGAGTCACAAAACTTAGAAGTAGATAAGTATAGACACTGTAGTGTTTCATGTATTGTTGGTATCGAATGTGGTGTTAGCTCTTCTGCTGTCATTGGTGTTGCAAAAGAGATTTATGATCTCTTTGGTGGTGGCCATGCTGAATGGGCAGATCTTTTGGCCAATATACATGGGCTTCACTTAAGTCAACGAGCTGATATTCAAAATTTTGAAGATTGCTCTGCCTCTTGTAAACGCATTTACTAAAAGGATAAGAAAGGTGGGTAGGAAATTAATTTCTCTAAAGTGTGAGTGTGGCTCAGTTGAAGGTGAGTTAACAATAAATAAAAGCTTAAATAATCATGTCGTTTGCTGTTGTGATGACTGCCAGACGTATGCACAGTATTTAGGTCGAAAAGATCTTCTTGATAAGTTTAATGGTACGGAACTTTTTCAAACTGCGCCTCGCTATATAAAAATCACGAAAGGCCAAGAACATCTTTCGTGTTTAAGGTTATCTCCAAAAGGCCTCTACCGCTGGTATGCAGGATGTTGTAATTTTCCAATGGTTAATACTCTAGGTGCAAAAATTCCATTTAATGGACTTGTTTGTGCATTTGTTACAGGCGATAAGTCAGCGTTAGGGGATATTCAGTCTTATAATATGATGAAGTTTTCTTCTTTTAAATCTAGTGAGTGGCCAAAAAATGGCTTCGAAAAATTTTCAAAACTTGCGGGACTTTTTATTTTAAAACTTCTTTCTTTGGGCACAATTCTTAGATTAACAAAGCCTAATTCTTTCTTTGATCTTGATTCTGGTCTGCCAAAAGTAGAACCACAGATACTATCAAAAGAAGAAAGAGATTATACAAGAAGTAAAATTCTACACATTGATAAGTAATGAAGCTGAAACAAAAGTTAATCTTACTTATTTTGATATTAAGTTTTCAAAAAACTTACGCCAATGAATGCGGCAGCTTTCTTTCTGATTTTACGGCACCTATTTGTACGGATGCTAAGTACATCTTTTGGACCGGGACAGGGATTACACTCGGACTTCGTTTGCTAAAAGAATATAAAGGAATTGATGAAATTCAAGAACGTGCTGCTCAGAAAAACCACCTTAAAGATCTTGGTCAATTTGGTGGAGATATTGGTTATGGTGTTCTAAATGGTGCCTATATTATTGGACAATATTTTTGGGGCGGAAGGCTTGGTAAAGAGCGTGCTTCACATATGTTACAAGCGACTGCCTACACAGTTGGAACAACAGTTGCTTTAAAGACTGCCGTTCATGAAACAAGACCTGGATATCCCGACGAAAATGACTCGTTTCCTTCTGGTCATGCTTCTGCTTCATTTGCATTTGCTTCTGTTGTAACTGCACAACATGGCTGGGGCTGGGGTTCTGCAGCACACTTGGCCGCTATTTTTATTTCTTTTAGTCGCTTAAATGATAGTTGGCACTATCTACATGATGTTACTGCTGGAATGACTATAGGCTTAAGTTATGGATGGGGAATTTATTTTAATCATGTGGAGTATAATAAGCCTTACTGGTTAACTGTGCTTCCTACAGCGAAGCTCGATGGCCTTGCATTTAGTTTTTCACAAAGTTTTTAAAAATAAAAAAGGGCACTTAATAAGTGCCCTTGTTTTTTATCTATGTAAATTAATTCTAGAAGTCAGTAATTCTTGAAACTAAATCTGGAGCGTCGATAAAAGGATTTCTATTTCCTTGAATGTCTTCAATTCTATCATTTCTTACACGCTCATCTTCATCAACAGGATCTAGCTCATGCCATTGGCGAAGAGTTTCTTCCATTTCCGTGCTGATTTTACGGTCGTAACGAATAGAAAAGTAGAACATTGCTCTTGCAACATTACCTTTGTGGTAAGTTGGTGGCTCGTATGTATTTCCATCAAATTTAGATGCTGGACAGTAGTCTAGTCTTGAGTTCTTTGCGTCTACTTTTCCAAAGTTATAATTACCACGCGTACTATTTGCTCTGTTTTGAGAAGGGTATAGGTGGTGAAGATCACCTACTTGATATTTTGCCAGAGCACCACGATCAAATTTAGATTGTGGCCAAGTGTGCTCACAATTTACTACCTCGTGGTTAGGGATTGTGCCCTTAGCGATTTTTCCAATTCTTGGAGTTGAGTTTGTATATACTTCGTCACAGTATACATCGCGAATATATAAGCTATTTCCATTGTCTCTTTCTAGGTGAAGATTTCCAAAAAGGTGCTTTCTTGCAACTTTATAAGAGTTCTTCGTGTGACCTTTTGTCGTAAGTCTTTCAAGTTCATAGCGAATACCATCAGAAGATCCTGAGCTTGCTAGGATTTCTTTGGCCTTTTCGAGGTTGCTTGATGAGTATGCGCATAAGCAAAGTGCGGATACAATTAAAAGTTTAAACATTCAATTCTCCAAGTGTTCATTATTGTGTGTGTATAAATGTTATAAGGTAGTAGTATTAAGTTGTCTAATATTTAAAATTAGTCATATCTAATAGGTTTTTTGTTTTTATGTAATATCCAGTGGTTTGCGAAGCATCATGAAAAACTCTTATTCCAGCAATCGAATCTATTCATTTTTTTTATTAAATTGAATTAACTAAAGTCTTCTTACTCAAAATGATTTGGGGTTGGATTAAGGAGAGTATTATGAAAAAGTTAATTTTAGGTCTTGCAGTTGTTCTGAGTTTTTCTAAAGCTGTTTACGCAGAGGTTGTTGTTATTCCACAAAGTTCGATAAATTTATATGTTGGTTCTTTCTCTAGTATGGAAGCTGAATTGAAGGATAAGATTTTTGAAGCGGCCATTGAAAAGTGTGGAGACTTAGAAAACGCACGTATTGGTAAAACTGAAATTCAATTAACATTAGGTAATGTTTTCAAATTTCCAGTTCAGTCAAAAGCTTTAGAGGGCTTAATTGAGGGCTCATACCCACAAGTAAGTGCTGTTACGAATATATCTTGTCGTAGGTAAAGTTTGGTTAAAAATAATGGCGTATATCAGGTCATAATCTTAAGTTAAGTTCGCAGTAAACATAGACGATTTGTTTACTGTGAAACTTGGCCTGTCAAAAATCTCATTAATAATTCTTGTCTTGGGAATCTCTTTCCTTGCGCTCTTATATCATCAAAGAGAAGTGCTTCTTCGTGACAAGTATCAAGAAGAGTTTACTAGTGGTGCTCAAAAGATTATTTCAAGTATACAGGCCAATCGAATTGTTCGTGGTGAAGCCTTGGTTGGGATCTCACATTTCTTTGCTTCGTCATTAAATGTAAATAAATGGGAGTTCAATAACTTCACAAAATCAACTTTAAATAAATTAAATATCTCGGCCATTTGTTATAGCGGTGAAAATGGAACAACTTACGAAACTTTGCAGTCTAAGGGAAAGACTTGTGGCAAGTTTGGCAAGAATAATAAGGTGATTTTTGATACTGCAACATCCGATATTATCTTACAAGAATTTGTAAGCTCTGTTGATGGAACTAAGGGGAGGGCCTATATGATCTTTTCGTTCTCCTCTTTATTACCTTCAAATGTCAATCGAGGAGACTTGTCAGATTATCGAGTGAATCTAGATGTCGGTTATGGTGAAGGTGATAAGAATTACAATTTTTATCGTCAAGAGGAGCCATTTGCTACAGATGGTAATACAAATTATTACTTAACTGTATCTAGTCCAAAAACTTTATCAACACTTACGGTTTCATTTGATTACATTATTAACCTTGTTCTCTTTTTATTCATCATTATCCTAACTGTTTACATTATTGAAACAGGAAGAAAGCGAGAGTATCTGATTTCAAAAAAAGTAAAAAGACAAGAAGAAGCAATAAAAAAGCAGTATGAAGAATTAGGAAGACAAAAGAAGTTGGCAAGCCAAAATGAAAGGTTGGCCTCGATTGGAATTCTTGCTGCAGGAATTGGGCATGAAATAAATAATCCATTAACAATTATCTTAGGTCATTTAAAGTCTTTGAAAAAAAGAGTTACTAATAGTCATAAAGAAGAAATTATTGAAAAGATTGAAAAGTCAGAGTCAGCTGCACTTCGAATAGAAAAAATTGTATCAGGCTTAAGAAAGTTTTCACGGCAGACTCAAGATGATGAGCCAACAGATTTTAGTGTGCAAAATGTTTTTAAAGATACTGTCTCAATGCTTAAAGACTTCTATGATAAAGATAATGTACATCTAAATCTCTATATGCATGTGAGTGATGAAGCATTGATAAAGGGTGAGAGAGGAAAATTTCAACAAGTTTTAATCAATTTAATTTCAAATGCTCGAGATGCAGTTGAAGGGAAGGAAAATGGAAAGATCAATGTCATTGTAAAAGAAAATAATGATCGAATTATTTTTAAAGTCGAAGATAATGGCCATGGAATTAGTGAAGAAGAACGTGAGAGAGTATTTGATCTGTTTTATACCACCAAGGATGTTGGTAAAGGTACAGGAATGGGACTTTCCATTGCTCATGGATTTATTAAAGATGATTTTAACGGAAAGATTGCATTGAAAAGTGTTGTTGGTATTGGAACAGTATTTAAAGTTTCACTCCCGATACATTATGGAAGAGAAGAACTACCATCACAGGAGAATAAAGTGGTTAGTTTAAGTGATTTTAAGATGAAGTTTCGTGCAATTGTAGTTGATGATGAAGAAGGTATTAGAGATCTACTTCAGGAGATTCTACAGGATGCAGGAATTACTGTATCGCTAGCAGAAAATGGTAAGGTTGCTTATGAAATGTACCTCCAAAGGCCAGAGGACTATGACCTAATTATAACTGATATGAAAATGCCTGTTATGAGTGGCCCAAAATTAATTAAAAGTATCAGAAACAATAAACAATTAAAGCAGCCGAGAATTTTAATTTCAACAGGCTGTGTGAGTATAAACTTTGAAGGCGAAGATCGTGAAGTTGCTGAAATGGTTGACGGATTTTTGTATAAGCCGTTCTCCGAAGAAGATATAGTTCAAGAAATCACAAAGGCAATGAATGTTGCTGTTGAAAAGAAGATCGCTTAACAATTAAGAATGTAATAGTAAATTGTTTGGTTTTTGTTAAGTATGTTAAGTTTTGAATAAGTAATTGCCGGGCCCTTTCGCCCGTCGTAGAAGTGCATTAGAATAGAATGGTAGCAACGTTTAGGCGTTGATTCAGTTTAAGAAAATTAGGAGTGTAAGATGAAGCGTTTATTTATTCTTGCTATTTTCTTAACTTCGCCACTTTCTTTTGCAGCTAATGAGAGAAAAATTAACAGCTCTGAAACTTACAATGCGCCAAAGAGTAAAGTGAATGAATTAAGCAATTATGCAAATGGAAAAAAGAGAAGTCATCAAAGAAAGAACTACAAGAGAAGTTATGATGACATCCAGGATTACCGCGAGGTACTCCAATCAGAAACAAGAGAACGTTAAAAAAAAGGCTACATAAAGTAGCCTTTTTTATTATAGTAGTGATAGTTCAAAGCTTACGACATCGCATCTCTCGTCAATTACCGTCTCAAGCTTATATGCACCTGAGTAAGTATTGAAGTAAGCCGAATAAAGATCTAGTCCTTCTTCGTTTAGTCCGTTAAAAGAGATATTAGTTTGATATTCGTTATAAACTTCGTCGTAAGAAACTGCTAGCTCTTGAGCTAGGATATCCATTGACTGAAGTTCAGCTTCTAAGCGACATGAAGCGTATGTGCTTGATAATGCAATAATAGAAACAAGTACTAGTTGAATAAATGATTTCATAAGGGCTCCTCATATTGATTTAAAGAGCTTATATGAATTTTGTTTTGATAGGTCAATTAGCATTGAGTATATATGAAAAAATTAATCTAATCTTGTTATAAATTACGGATTCCCCATAATATCTTTTACCTGAGATTGGATATTCTTAAATTGCTTGGAGTTAAAATCAATATTTTGGGCAGCACTATCTACTGTTAGCTCTGTGTTTGTATTTGTCGTTTGCTGTGAGGCAAGCTTTCTTCCTAATTCACTTAGTTGGTTCCATTCTTGATCTGGCATTGCTACCAGTTTTGACTTTGCTTGCTCAGCTTCATCTTTACCAATGATTCCTCTGGCAACCATTTGGTCAATCATTGAGACTGTTGCATTGCGATCTATTTGCTGAGCATAGACAAATGTCGATAGTTTAAGTGATAAAATAAGTATCAATGGCCTTAAATAATTCATATTTGTCTCTCTCTATTCATATACCAAATTCATGCAGAGATTATAAATGAGAAACAGATTTGACCAAAAACTAACGAAATTTTAGTACTTTATATAGATAAGTCTTGGTAAAGTAGACCAATATTTGACAACTAATTTTGGAGGTTAAAATGAAGTTTCTCCACACAATGGTTAGAGTAACTAGCCTAGACGAAAGTATGGACTTCTATTGTAATAAACTTGGACTTAAAGAGGTTCACCGTATCGAGAGTGAAGCGGGTAGATTTTCACTTGTCTATTTAAGTGCACCTGAAGATGAAGAAAAAGCATTAAAGGAGCAAGCTCCACTAATCGAGCTTACTTATAATTGGCCTGATGAAAATGGTAATACTGAAAAGCTACCTACGAGTAGTCGAAATTGGGGCCATCTAGCGTTTCGTGTTGATGACATTTATGAAACTTGTCAGAAACTAATGGATCAAGGGGTGACAATTAATCGTCCACCTAGAGATGGATATATGGCATTCTTAAAATCGCCAGATGATATCTCAATAGAGTTACTTCAAAAAGGTGAGCCATTGGCCCCATCTGCACCATGGAAAGATATGGAGAATATCGGATCTTGGTAAAATTCATATTAATGGACGCTGCTGTGTTTCTAACCTAGAATAGAAATATGGCAGCAGACATTGGTAATGATACCCGAAATATAAAATACTACTTTTCTTTTATCGCTCTTGGCGTCCTAACTGGAATTGCTTCGTCTGTCTTTTTACACCTTTTAAAAATCGTTACATCTTTAAGGTTTCGTTATAGCTACCTTATTTATTTTCTTCCAATTGCAATGGTTGCTGTAAATTTCTGTTATAAGAAATTTTCTCCAATAAGTGAGAAGGGAAATAATCTTATTATTGATGAAATTCACAATCCAAAAAGGGATATTCCCCTTATCATGATTCCCCTGATTTTATTTTCGACGCTACTCTCTCATTTATTTGGTGCAAGTGTTGGCCGAGAGGGAAGTGCTGTTCAGATGGGGGGAGCAATTGGCAATTATCTGGCTAAATTATTCAATCATTCAAAAAGAAAGAGGGCGGTTCTTCTTATGGCCGGATGTGGGGCCGGGTTTGGCTCTGCTATTGGTGCTCCCTTTGCTGGAGCAATCTTTGGCATTGAGGCCATTTACTTAAATGCAAGAATAAAGTTATCGACTTTTCTTGAGTGCTTAATTGCTTCTTATATTGGCTTTTACACAACACATCTATTATATGCGCCACACTCAAATTATATTCGATTCAAATTTTTAGGTTTTTCATGGAATCTAATCTTCTATGCACTTATTGCTGGAGCTGCCTTTGGTCTAGTTGCAAGGATATTTGTTTTAACTGTTGAGAAATCAAAATTGAAAATTAAAACTTTGGGAAAACCTTTGCTAATTACATTTACGGGAAGTGTTGTTTTATTACTTTTCTACTTTGTACTTAATGACTTCTACAAGCAGCGCTACACTGGACTAGGTATCGAAGTTATTCAGCAGGCATTAATAGAAGTTGTTTCAATAAAAGATTTTATTTTAAAATTCATACTCACGGCAATTTCTCTTGTTTCAGGAATTAAAGGAGGAGAGTTTACACCTCTTGTTTATATTGGAACGACAATGGGCTCTTGGATGTCATCGATTGTTGTGATCAATCCAAACTTTCTCGCTGCTCTTGGTTTCTGTGTTGTTTTTGGAAGTGCTTCAAATACACCTCTTGCTTGTATTGCTATGGGAGCTGAGATCTTTGGTTATGAATTATTGCCATATCTCTTTGTTGCGATGGCCGTAGGACAATTTGTCTCGGGTAAGAAGACAATTTACACATCTCAAATCGTTAAGAAGTTTAGATAGTTGACCAAAATACTTTCTAATTAAATCTGGCAAGTTAAATTTTTTTCTTCACAGACTGTTTTTTTAATTTCTATAATAACTTGTTTATATTTATTTATGTGCTTTCAGGGAGGAAAGAGATGAGAAAATCAACGCTATTGATTGCTCTTTTTGCTGCAATCTTTTCAATTCAATCTTATTCATGTGATATTCATGGAAAAACAGGAATCATGCCAGAGAACGATCTATACCGTGGTGTTGACGCACTAACAGGTAATGGAATGACTGAAGAGTTATTCAATATCATCATTGATCGTGCAAACGAAGTTTACGCTCCAGTTGTTGAAACTGAAGGTGCGACTCTAAAGTTTCACCGTAAATGGGAAGATGGAACAGTAAATGCTTACGCTAACCAAGGTGGCGGAGTATGGAATGTTCACATGTTTGGTGGTCTTGCTCGTCACGAGCTAGTATCTCCAGATGGATTTGCTCTTGTAGTATGTCACGAACTAGGTCACCACCTAGCTGGTGCTCCAAAAATCAAAAGATTTTGGGTTTCTTCATGGGCATCAAACGAAGGTCAGTCTGATTACTGGGCTTCACTTAAGTGTTTCAGAAGAATCTTCCAAGATGATGACAATGCTCGTATCGTATCAAAAATGGATATCGATCCAGAAGTTGAGTCAAAGTGTAATGCTGTTTGGTCTGATTCAAATGAAAATGCTCTATGTAAGAGAATGGCACAAGCTTCAAAAGGTCTAGCGACTCTTCTGAACTCTGGTCGTTCAGTATCTTTCACAACACCAGATATGTCTGTTGTTAGAAAAACTGATGACAAGCACCCAGCTGGTCAGTGTCGTCTAGATACTTACTTCCAAGGTGCTCTTTGTGACAAAGACCTAAATGATGACGTATCTAAAACAGATGCTCTTGCTGGTACTTGTAACAGAGTAGATAACTACGAAACAGGTATTAGACCACTATGTTGGTATAAGCCAAAAAATATGTAATTAAATTTTAAATTATATATAAAAAGAAAGGCAGGTTTTAAACCTGCCTTTTTTATTTCTATTGATTGATGACTTCTTGGATCGCTTCAATTTTACCATCAATTTGATAATGGTTATCAAGGCCTAGAAGCCTTAAGACAAGAGGGAAGATGTGAATATTCTCTTTTGAGTCTGCAATGTAATTCTTTTTAAAATCTGGCCCTTGAGCGTAGAAAATTCCATGCATCCTCTGATTTGTAAACTGATCCCAGCCATGTGAGCCCGCCGGTGTATCAAAGTCTGTTGCGGCAATCCACCAACCAGCATTAGCAATACAGGCAAATGTTCCAATACGAACATTATTTTTGAAATTGTATCGTGATGGAATTGAATCTTTATCATAGCACTTAAAGTTCTTTGCTTTTGCGTTTATTTGTTTAAGTGTTGCTTGAATATCTAAGACGATCTTTTGTTCTATTTCTTTTTTATAGAATTGAACAATTGGTCCCTCTCCAAAAATTCGATAATCATCTTTTAACAGGGCCAGCGTTTCATCTTTTAAGATGATTTCCTTCTTGTTCTGATCAATATCTTCCATTCCATGATCTGAAACAATTATGATATTTAGATTTGGAACAAGTTTTGTTGCTGCTGTGATTAATTTCTCAAGAGAGGTGTCTACATTCTCAATGGCCTCTTTTACTTCTTTTGATTTTGTTCCGTAATGGTGGCCGGCAGAGTCCACATCTGGGAAGTAGAGAGTCATGAAGTATGGCCTTTCTTTAGTCGGTAGTTTCAGCCATTCTAGGATCTGTTTGATGCGATTTTCATGTGGCATTTTATGAATATAGTCATACCAATACGAAGGTCTTATTCCTGAAATATCAGCTTCAGATCCTGGCCAAAATAGAGTAGCAGTCTTTAGTCCTTGCTCTTCTGCAGCTGTCCAAATCGTAGGTGAAAGATAGAAGTTCTTATTTCTTACCGCTTTTCGATCTTTTAGAGAGTAGTTTAACTTTAGATCTGGAGCATAGAAATGATTTGCCACAATTCCATGATTCATCGGGTAGCTACCTGTTGCAATCGAGAGATGATTTGGAAATGTTTTCGTCGGATAAGAAGGAATGAGACTTTTTAATTGAGTTCCTTCATTTGAAAATTTTGTTAAAAATTTTGGTTTATAGTTCTTTGTATAATCGTATCGATAACCATCAAGAGAAATAAGAAGTACAGGGTTTATATTTTGTAATTCTTCTTCAGAGGCCACATTCTGGCTTGATCTCTCAATATGATAACTATTCTTGTAAGTGGAGTCGTTCTTCGTACATGAGCTATACGAGAATAAGCTTATTATTGCTAACGGAGCTAGTAACTTCTTCATTGGTTAATCCCTTGTAAATCAATATTTACTTAGATTGTAAGGGATTAACCGTATTCTTGTATATTAGGAATTAATAACAGTTATAATCGTCATAATCGATGTCAGAGAACCTGAACTTCAATGTACGAATATGGTCTAGAGGGATATCGTATTCTTGACGAAATAATCCATCTATATCCTTTGTGAAAATAATTCCATCTACTACTCTGTATTCAACTGCTTCAATTGTCATAAACTCTATCTCCTTCTTCATGAAGAAATTTTAAGACAAGTGATTAAAGGTGAACAAGTAAAGATTTTCTTAAGAAATGCTCTAAAGCCCCGTTTCTTAAGGTTATCTTAAGGTTCGTTAACGCTTAAAAAGAGGGTGAGTTCCTACACCCGTGTATTCACTAGTGATGTAGATACATGCAACAATAAAAGATGTTACGATTATTGTTGATAGTAGGAGTGTAACATTTTCTGACATTCCTTTCTCTTCTAAATAATTAACTAGCTTGGCCTGTCCCCAGATACCAAAAACGATGGTTACAATAAATAGAATACCTGTTGAAACAAGTGTCAGGAGGATATTTGAAATTTCAGTATAGTCACTATCAGGAGCGACATTTGCTGTCGTGTTCTTTGTGATTTTTCCACTTGGAAGGATGAGAGGCCCTCCGGATGTCTGAGCATCCAGAGAGACTTCACGTTTTACTGATTCTGTTGGAAGGTAAAAGCGAGAAAAAGCCGGCTTATCATTTGATTGATAGGCTTCGATCGTAAAGTTGATGATAACTTCTTCACCAACAACAAGTCCGCCGTCAAAGTTTTTACTCCAGTTGATACCAAAGTCAAAACGATTGATCTTAAAGCTTCCTTCAAAGTAGATCCCTTCTTTATTAGTCCAAGGATCAGTACGCTTACCAAGATATTTTAAGCTAACAGGAACAGTCTTCGTTTTTTCTTTTACTGTTATCGCTAGCTTTGCATCGGCCTTTTTGTCTTTTAAAACAATGGCCTGAGCACTTTTAAATTTGATAATTGGAAAATTCTCAGCATTGAAGAATTCATTTTTCTTTAAGTGCTGATCTCTTTTCTTATCAAAAGTATTGATACTCTTAACGATGATCTCACCTTGAAGATCAGAGATCGTATTATCGTCTTTCTTAAAGTAAATTGTGTAATCGTCAAATTGACCTTCAACATCAGTCAAGGCCATGTACTTAACACTGAACTTTAATTTTGAATGTTCTTTATTAACAATATAAGAAGATCCAAGAGTATTAAGGGAAATTAGTAGGGCAAAAAAAAGGTGCCCAATAAGGCACCCTTTGTAATTATTTAACAAATTTTTCATTATAGTCTTCTACGCCGAGGTTGATAACTTTCATTGCTGTTTCAGCATTGTATGTTTCTGTAATTTCTACTTTAGCTTCACCATCTTTTACAGGGATTTCCTTGTAAGTTAGGAAGTAGTGCTTAAGTTCTGCAAGTACAGCAGCAGGAACTTGATCGATATCAGTGATGTGACCAAACATTGCATCGTCTTTTAGTACAGCGATGATTTTATCATCAATTTCACCACCATCTAGCATTCTAAAACCACCAACAGGAATACAGTTAACTAGGATATCACCTTGAACAATATTCTTTTCCGCAAGTACACAAATATCGATTGGATCATGATCTCCATCAATTCCTGTGCGTCCTGTTTCTGCTTCAGCAAAGCTTGCTGATTTTGAGTCAGAGTAAGTGCGTGGGATTAATCCATATAATTGTGGAATAATATTTGAGAACTTCTGTGGACGATCTACCATTAGGTATCCACTTTCTTTATGAACTTCATATTTCACGCGGTCGTTAGGAGTAATTTCGATATAAGCATTAAGAACTTTCTTATCTTCATTGTCCCAAGTCTTGATACCATGCCATGGATTTGGCCTAAACATTTTTCCATATTTCTCTAAGAAATCATTTAGCTCTGAGTTAGTCATTATTAATCCTTTTTGTGAATATTTTGGCATTAACTTAGCACAAAGAGGATAGTCTAGGAAGTTTTATCAGGCCCAATAAAAAGGGATTCGTCGCTACTTCGAAAAGAAGCGAATGATCTCTGCAAATGCACTTTTTGGTCCATTTACTGTATTCTTTAGATTGTTTTTATTGAGCTCACTTATAGCATGAGCGCTATGGGTAGTAGCGTTAAGAATACCAATCTTCGCCTCAATATCATCGAGGATTTTCTTAAGAAATGCTTCTTCTTTTGGGTCGAGCTCATCAGAGCGAAAGACAATATTTGCTAGGTGATGGAGTTGGCTTAAGTGAGCAGGGTAGTTTACTTTATGAATGAATTCATCTGGGCGATGTCTTTGAATCAGGTCTTCTTTTAGCTGAAGTCTATCTTTATCTTCAAGCTTGGCATTGTTGATAAAGTCTTGAATTAGAGTTTTTTCTTGTTCTGAAACAATATTATCGAGATGAGTCAGAGAAACTAGTGTTCTCCACATATTTAGGAAACTATCGTACTTCTTATCATCACTTATACTATTCATTGAAATATCTTAGCACAACCGAAAAATCAGCTATTTAGGCATGACACTCTTTGCCTAGTGAACGCGAGACTATAAAGAAGGTATAATTTTTAGGACGGGCGGTAGTGTAAATTTATGAAAGTCGAAGATTACTCTAAGAAAATTACTCAAATGAATCAGGAGCAGCGAAAGCAGCTCAATCATATTCGTGAAGGCTATCAGTCCAATCTTCAAAATATTCAAGATAAGAATTCTCATAAAATCGATAATATTAAGCATGAGCACGCTAAGAAGCAGCAGGCCCTTATTGAGGATAATCAGCAAAAACTTGATGAAGCTGCAAAGAAGGCCAAGCTTGCTATGGCCAAGTCAAAAGAATTCTTTCGCGAAAGAAATGAGCAAATTAGAGAAGACTTTCATAAGACTTCCACTGATCAAAAGTCTAAATTCGACGAAAAGCTTGCTACCTTAAAACAAGCTTATGCAGATACTATTGAACAAAGAGATACTACATACGAAAGTAGTTTAGAGTCACAAAATAAAAGATCACAAGAGCGAATTGCACTTAATCAAGACCGTTTCCAAGATACGATTAAGCAATTAAATGAGCACACGAGTGAATCAAATCAAAAGCTTAATGCTGACTTCGCTGCCCGTGAAAAAGCACAAGTAAGAAGAAATCGTGACCAATTAAATGAGCTTAAGTCACAATTTTCTCTAGAGAATCGTGACCTTAAAAATGCCGCTGACAAAAATCTTAGAAAAGTTGTCGATGAAGGCAAGAGACGTGAGGACTTCTTAGTTGCTTCTAAGAAAAATGCATTGGAAGAAGCAAACCAATCTTATCTTCGTCAAATTAATGAAAAGCAAGCAGGTGTTGATCAAATTGCTCGCGATCTTCATATGAAAACGCAAAAGTCTCTACAAGACCAAAGACTCAGTCATGAAAAAGAGGTCTCTGAGTTAATCAGAGATCAGGTTAGTAAAAGAGAAGATATCAAAGGTGATCATGATCTCGATATTGCTCGTTTCAAAAATTCTCAGTCGATGAGCCAAATGGAGCAAAAAGGTGTTGAAGATAAATTTCAACAAAAGATAGATCGCTTAAAAGAGCTTAACTCTCAAGTCATTAAAGATTTTGAGGATAAGTTAGTTGAAAAAGACAATGCGGTAACAAAAAGAGTTAAGGATCAGTCTCGTGAGCAACAGGCCCGTATGGCCGATTTCCAAAGTGAGACCAGAGCGAATGCTGATGAGATACAAGCTCGCTCTCAAAGACAGCATGAAATTAAAAAGGCCCAATATAATAGAAATATTTCTTATGAAAAAAAGGTTGCTGAAGACAATATTGTTCAAAAAGAAAATCAATTTCGTGAGTTGATGGATGGCCAGAGAAATCACTTTAGAAATAATCTTATTCGTACAGAAGAGAAGAATCTCGAAACAGTTAAGTCTTTGCAAGATTCATTTAGAGAAGAAAAAGAAGAGATCAATGCTCGTAATCACGAGATGTATGCAGATACACTAAAATCTCATCGCCAAGAAATGGATAAGAAAATCTCTGATATCCAGGCATCATATGAAAGTAAATTTCAAGTTCAAGAAGAGCACTTAAAGAAGTCAATTGCTGATGCTGAAGAAAAGCTATATATGCTGAGAACAACTTCAAAGAGAAAGCAGCAGTCTGAAAGTGAATTCTTTCAAGAACAGTCTCGTATGCAAAGAAGCGAAATGAAGGAAAATTTGGATCATATTAAGGATCAGTATGAGAAACAATTCCAAGCGCTTCGTGACGACTTTAACACTCGCCTTAAATTGGTAAAAAGAGAAAATGAAGTAAAAACATCTCGTATGACCCATAATCATAATCTTGAAAAACAGAAGATGACAGCAGATCACAATACAGATATGAGAAGAAAACTTAATCTTGCTCAGAAAAAGCTAGAGAGACAAATGAGCGACTCGCAAAGACTTAGAGATCAACTTGTTTCAAGTTACGAAGAGAAGATTAAGAACCTTAAAAAACAATATGAATTAAAACAAATTGAAGAGTATAAGCAAGTTTAATGAAAGTAGTTATTCAACGAGTCTCTAGTTCTAATGTAAAAGTAAATAATAAAGTTGTGGCCCAGATATCTAAGGGCCTTCACTTACTAGTCTGTATTGAACATGACGACAACCGACAAACAATCCAAAAGGCTTGTGAGAAGATCCTTGCTTTAAGAATATTTGCAGACGAGCAAGGAAGAATGAATCGTTCTGTTGTGGATATTGAAGGAAGTATTCTTGCGGTTTCACAATTCACTCTTTCTTGGAATGGTAAGAAAGGTAATCGACCAAGCTTTGATGGAAGCGCCAAGCCTGAAGTTGCAAATAAATTATTTGATGAGTTTGTTGAGATACTAAAAAACACTGTCCCTGTAGAGAAGGGAGTCTTTGGAGAAAGCATGGCCGTCGTAATACATAACGACGGGCCAGTAACTTTTCATATTGAATTTTAATTAAGCAGTAACTTTAGATTTAGATCCTTCTTTTTCTCTTTTCTCCATTCTAACTGCTGTTTTCCAAATTCCAGCAAAGATGAAGGCAAAGATCACAAAGAAAGTCATAACGTGAAGAACTTCAATCGTCAGAGAAGATGCAATATATGCTGTATCTCTAACTGGCTCTAGCATTTCACCTTTAGGAACAATAGACGTCTCGTAAACTTTAGTGTTTTCCATGGGGTCTCCGTTTAAGTAGTCGATATTGCGTCAATATTAAACAATTTAAGAAAATTGTCCAGTATTAACTTACTACAAATATGAAATAGAAAACATGTTCTTTATCAGTTTTTTGTTTAGATTCGAAATAAGTATAAATTTCATGGCACTTATGCAAGTATGGACAATCCATTTTTTGTATTTTAAATACAATTTATTTTTATTTTCATCATATGGAGGGGATATGAGATTTTTTACATTTGCCTTATTACTAGGGCTATTAGTTGGTTGTAAGACTGAATTTAAAGGTACTCTAGCAGTTGACTCTGCTGTAGAGCTTAAGTCTAAAGATGATAGTATTTCACTTGCTCAAGGTGAGTACAAAGCTAAGCTGAAGTTTATCGGTAAGAGAAAGCTTAAGATTCAAGTTGCTGGTGAAAAGCTAACTGTTAAATTCGATGAGAAGTTTAAGCTTCCAAGTAATGGAGAGTTTACACTTGATAAGGCCGACACAACTCTAAATTATGATCTTCATGGAACGATCACAACTGATATCGAGCGTGGACCAATTCGCCACCGTGATGAATTCTGTGAAATTACTATTCCTGAAGTTGTTTGTAGCAGTAGAAGAAGACAGTGTACGACAGTATATCGTCGCTACCCAGGTCGTCGTTTTGTTGAGTACCGTGATGACATTATTTCTAAAGTATTTAGAATTGATGTTGCAGATGCTGGTCAAACTTACTCGACTTTTGATGCAACTTCTAGAGACTACGACCGTGTTTACCTTTATCAAGGACGTTGTGGTTTTTAATTAAATCAAAATTAACTAAATGAAAAGGCCCTCTGTGTGAGGGCCTTTTTTATGCTATACCTTTGTTGATATCGTCGATTTGCTCATTAAGTGTCCAAAAGTCATAAAGAACGCCAAAGAGGAAGAAGCCACCCGTTAGAAGATAGAGTATCCCCATAAGAATCTTTCCTTGATAAAACTTATGAAATCCAAAGACACCTAGAAATGTTAGAAGAATCCAAGCGATATTATAATCAAGGACGCCCTCATAATAGCGATTATCACATTCTTCATCCATAGAAGGAATTAGAAAGATATCTACTAGCCAGCCAAGCCCTAAAAGGCCTAGTGTTAGCATCCAGATCGTTCCTGAGATAGGCTTACCATAGTAGAAGCGATGAGCTCCCATAAATCCAAAAAGCCACAATAGATATCCCATGACTTTACTGTGAGAGTTATTAGGGAGAATTCCTTGTTGTTGATTCATTATTTATACTCCTTTAGACCCCATGGAGGTGCTTTGCGCTCACTTAAAAGAAGCTCAAAGGCATCTTCTATTTTTTCAAAAATTTCCTTGGCCTCAAAGAAATCCTCTAGCTCTTCCATTTGCTCTTCTTCATCAAGAGACAGGGGGATACCAGTGATAAAGTAGTTAAGCTCTTGACCTTCATACTTAGCATTTATCGTTAATGTATGAAATTTCATTTCATTATTTTGGTACTTCGTAAGCTTTGTACCAGATAGAAATAAATGGTATTTATCATTTGTGTCTGGGCCGATTTCAGTAGTGAAAAAATACTCAATATCGTTAAATTCGCAAGAGAACTTCATATTTTGCTCGTTGGTTTATTAGATTTAAATTTAAGTTACACTAATATTATACTAGACTTGGAGATATATGTGAAAGTTGATTATTTAATGAACTCAAATGGAGATAACGTGAGCGAAGAAAATAAGTCGAAAGACAGGAAAGAGCCTCGTCGCATTCTAGTTTCAAGTGATAAAAAAACTCTTAACCTTGCTGATAAAGATATCTTAATTGTGGCCTCAAAACTTAAGAAATATATTAAGGATAAGCATGGCCTAAATACTTCTGCAAATGTCATGGAAATCTTGTCTGATATCATTAGAGTAAAATGCGATTCTGCGGCCGAGCGTGCAAAGCAAAGCGGAAGAAAGACACTTCAAGAAAAAGATTTTTAAGTAATGTCCAAATTAGATGAAATAGCCAATAGTGTAGAGCTTTATTCTTCTGAGACCAAGTCGACAGTTACATTGTTTGGAGGAAGTTTTCATCCATTTCATCAAGGGCATCTTGAGTGTCTAAATCAATGTAGTGAGTTTGAAGACAATATTATCATTGTCTTAGACTACAGCCCTTGGAAGTCCAATGAACAAGAGGATCCGTACGGAGAGTATCTAAAGATCAAAGATGCCACAGGAGCTCGATTTCCTATCTATACGGGCTTTTGGGCCCAGAAGCTTAGAAGACCCACATATGAGTGGCTGCAAGAGGTTAAATACCCAAATATTAATTGGTTGATGGGTGATGATACATTTGGCTCATTTTTAAAATGGTATGAAGTTGAAAAAGTATGTCAGCTGCTTTCAAAAATCTATGTTGTGCCTCGTGATGAGAAAATGGATGAGTATAGGGAAGTGGAAGCTAAGATAAAAGAGTTTAATTCAAAGCTTGAGGTGATCTATCTTAAGCCTCATGAGTATCAAGAGCTAAGTTCGACAGCGATTCGGAATAAGTAGTCTTTATGCAGTTCGTGTCGACATCGGCTCCTGCCTCTCGTCGACATACCGTCCATCCTGGACATAAAAAAAGGCTCCGTAAGGAGCCTTCTTTTATTTCTATTACTTAACTTTCCAGTAGTACTCAATAACTAGCTGAGAGTTGAATTCAAATGGTACATCTGATTCAAGAGGAGCAGCAACCATAGTTGCTTTCTTCTTATCTGTACCTTCAACATTGTAACAAGCTGGAACTGCTGCGAAACGTGGAGTTTCTTGAGTTTGCTTGTAAAGTTGGTTGTTATAACCTTTCTCAGTTAGAGAGATAACATCACCTTGGCCAACGATGAAAGATGAACGGTCAACTTTCTTTCCGTTAACTAGGATTTGTCCGTGAGAAACCATTTGAGAAGCTGCCATCATTGATGGTGCAAATCCAAGTCTGAAAACTACGTTGTTCAGTCTTGACTCAAGGTTAGATAGAAGTACTTCCATCCATGGCTTACCAGCAGTGTTCTTCTTAGCTTGCTTAACGTAAGTAACAAGTTGCTTTTCTCTTAGACCGTAGTGGAATACTAGTTTTTGTTTTTCTTTTAGACGAACGGCGTAGTCAGAAATTTTCTTTCTTTTGTTACCGTGTACACCTGGTCCGTATGGACGACGTGCTAATGCACCAGCTTTACCAAGACCTGGAAGTTCAACACCTAGTGCTCTTTGGATTTTAAAGCGTGATCTCGCTGTAGTACTCTTTGCCATTGTTGGCTCCTTTTGAATAAAAAAGACTTTAGGGACAAGGAAAAGTTACATCACATCTCAAAGGCTAACGCCTTAGGCCCATCAATCTTACTTAATATTTTCGGATGTAACTGAAGCTTTATAGCGAACAATGGCCACTATTGTCAATGGGAAAGGATGTAAATATTAGATATTATATAAGTTTCAGAGTTCAGACTTAAAGATATCAAGCACTTGTATAGTTTTACTTCCAGGTTTTCCATTTCCGATCGTTGTGTCGTCAACTTTTACAATTGGAACAAGGTATTTTGTTGATGATGTAAGAAAGCATTCGTCAGCTTCTTTAAGCTCACTTCCCGTGAAGTTTACCTCTTCAAATGGGATGCCTTGTTCGCCAAGAATACGAATAACATTTTCTCTGGTAATACCTTTAAGAAGTCCAGCTGCAATAGGGGGCGTTTTAAAAATACCATCTTTTACTATCCAGATATTACTCGTTGTACATTCTGTGACATTGCCATCTTGGTTAAGCATGATGGCATCAAAGTAGCCTGCTTCTTTGGCCTCGTTATATGCAAGGATATTATTAAGATAGTTTCCAGATTTGATATTTGGGTCCATCGACTTGACTGGATTTCTAAGAGTTGAAGCGATAATTACCTCAACACCATCTTCATACCAAGTGCTAGGATTTTCAGGAAGCTCTTTACCGATGATAATGACATTTTGATTACTGGCCGCTTGCGGGTCAAGAGTAATTTCTCCCTCTCCTCGTGTGACAATTAATCGTATATAGCATCTGTCATGACCTGCTTCGTGCAGCTTCTTTGCAACGTCTACAATGCGCTTTTCATATTCAGTAAAGTTGAGTTGAAGATGCATGTGCATCTTTAAAGCAGAGTTTTGTAAGCGTTCAAGGTGCTCTTTTAGAAAACCAATTTTACCATTTCTAACTTCCGTTACTTCGTAGACAGAATCACCGTAGAGGAAGCCGCGATCAAGTACAGATATTTTTGCATCTTCTTCTCGCTCTAGAATTTGGCCATTGATACTTATTACTTTCATGGGAGAATTGCTTTGTATCCTTCTGGGATGATATTCCAGGCGTCATTCTCGAAGCGAATTTCTTTTGTTTCCTTACCCATTAGATAAATCTTCTGGCCACATTGTAGCCACTCGAGGATTCCACCAAATAAATTTGTAAACTTTGTATTAGGATTAGTTTTAGAGAGCTCGAGTATTGCCTTCGTTGAACGAGTTCCAATTGTAGAGTAGACGACAACTTCTTTGCCTTGAAGTTGAGGATAGACTTCATGAAGCTTCGATAAAGGAATTGCGCGTTCAATGTGAGAAACTTCAAATTGATAAATATCTCGTGCATCTACAATTACGAGGCGATTATCTTTTAAACGTAAGCGTCTTTTTAGGTAGTCACAGTCGATATTTTCAACGCTTGGGTACTTCTTAGAAAGGGCGGTTGCCATACTGCCAATAACTTTTCTCTGATCCTTGATTCCATCAGTTCCGATACAAGAAGTTAGCAGAAGTATTGAGAGAACAATATATTTCATAATTTGATCCAAACCTTTGTCATTTAAACAACTTAACTATTTTGATTATCATGCCAAATCTTTAATTATTTGACCATGAATAAAACTTAACCCATAATTTTACTATGCAGAAATTATTTAAAATCTTCATTTTTCTTTACCTTACAATCACTAGTGCTTACGGTGCGTCTCTGAGTCTGGATGACAAAACTGAGCCAATCTTCTACTTGAGAAATTCTACAGGTGAGAACTTAAATGAGCTTTTTTATAATTTGGGTGGGGATGGTTCCACTCCTGAAGCCGCGATTACTCTTTATGTTCCCCTAAGCCTTGGGACGGGAACTCAAGATTTTGCTTATTATACTGCAGACTCTGGGGGGCTAAGCCCAAACTTGGCAGATGAAACATCTGAGTTAGGTGGTCTCTACTTACAAGATGTTGACTCACTTGCTTACACTAATGAAGAGCTTTACGTTGCATTAAAAGATAACGACAATTCAAATCCTGCTTTTCGAATTGTTACTCAAATACCAAGCTCTCAAGTTGAAGCTCCCTTTGTAAGTTTTGCAGATATCTGTTCAACGAGTGAGCTAAATTGTGCTGGTATTACAGACTCTATCGCTTCTATTAAAGACAGTGTTGAATTAGTGTTATTCTTTATGCCTAATGATACTGATTACAGCTCAAATGAAGAAGTAGAGATTCCGGATGCTGTTGGTAGAGCAATCTACTTTAAGCTTGTTATTAGTGCAGCAGCTACTGATATTAGAACTCGTGCAACACTTAACATTATTGGTACATATGCAGGGGATCAGACTGCTGTTATTGAGTACACCGGTGATCATGGTGGTAATGGTGCCTATATTTCTCGAATGGCCCTTTACGTGCAAAGTGGCGGTGGAGTTGTAACGAGAAATATTAATGATATTAGAATTGTTGAAGATCAATCAAATGAAGGTAATGTAAAGGTAACTAACCTTACTAATAATACTACCTACAGTTCGGCAATTTCATATCTTGATCATTTTGGCTATATCGGTCCAGGGAGTGTGAGTAATGCTGATTTGGCCACGCAAACTGGAAATTATCAACCGAAGCCAATTGAAAAGCTTTTGTCGCAAAATCAGTGCTATCTCGTGACTGCAGGCTTTCAAAGAGATCATTATGTCTTGAATTACTTTCGTGTCATTCGCGATGAGTACTTGATGAAGACGACGCTAGGGGCAGCATTTGTTGATTTTTACTATAGCAGTGCGCCATTTTTTGTTGAAACGATCTTAAATAACAAGGCCTTGGCCTCGATGGTTAAGAGATATAGTTTCTCAATGTATTTTATTTTACAAAATATCCTGTTTATAATAGGATGCATGACTATAATTACGTTGTTAACGTTTAGAAGAGAATTAACATATGCCGTACAAAGTTTTAATCGTCGATGACGAACCAGATATTCTAGAACTATTGGCCGAAGAGCTTGAGTTTGAAGGTTATGAGACAGAGTGCGCCAACTCTGGAAATAGCGCTGTAAAGCTTATCAATAGTGGAAAACATTTGATGCCATAATTTCTGACTATAAAATGCCAGATGGTAATGGAAAGGTTGTCCTTGATTGCACAAATAGCAACGATAGCCAAAAAGAAAAAGTTTTCTACTTTGTTTCAGGTCAAGCTGATATTTCTTTGAAAGAAGCTATGAAGGAAGGGGTGACTCGTTTCTTTTATAAGCCTTTTGATTTAGATGAATTACTAACAAGCTTAAAAAGAGATTTACAATAAAAAAAGGGACCGTTTGCGGTCCCTTTTTTATTTGGCTAGTTTAGAATTGTCGAATGCGTACCACGTACGTATCGATTTTTTCCGATGTGATCTTCTTTGCTTTCTTCAAGCAGTAGATCCCAAAAACCATCCATCTCATTATATTTGGCCAGTAGCTCATAAGTACGGCCAAGCCCCTGTCTCGAAAAGGCACTTCGTTGAAATTCTACATTTGTACGAAGTGACTCAAATTCACCCTTTAATTGATTTACTGTCTCTTGTGAAAGATCGCTGAACTCTTCTTGCATTAGCTCTAGAATTCTTCCTGCAAGTCTCTTTGGACCAAAGTATGACGAAATGAATTTCACAAAAACGCTGGCATTAATCTTTCTAAGAATAGGATTTGCTTTGTCATAAAAAGCTGCAAGGAAACACTCATCAATTTGCTGATGTCTTACTTCATCAAGCATATGATAGTAGTGGCATTGCCAAAAGTTCCAGTCCACTTCACCGGCCTTAAGGGCCTTATTGTATTTTTTAGAAATATCTAATGTTCTCTCTTCAAAGAATAGAGCAATCCAAATCCACCATAGAAAGATATTTGGAAATGTCGTAACAACCTTCATGATAAAGTTTTGAACTGGGCCAAGTTTAAAAATACGAAGAGGTCTCTCTTTCGAATAGTTTTCTGGCTCTGCCTTCATGAGCATTCTAAGAAAGATTTCACCGTGCTTATCTTCTTCTTCCATAAAGTGATCAATGGCCTCAGTCATTTGAGGATTAAGCTTATAGATTCTTTTACAGCTTTTAAGTGCCGGATTTAGAAGAACATTTTCAAACCAAATAAATTGCTCACAAATAGAGAGTCCAATTAATTGATTGAATCTAAGTTTTTGTGCTTCAGTAAGCAGATCATAACTAGGTAAGTAAGAGATAGTGACCATTTCTTCTGGTGTCCACTTGAGATTCTTATCGATTGGTTTAGACCAATCAAGTGCATCAACAGTGAAAGCACGCTCTACAGATTGCTTATTAAGTTTTTCTAATTTGCTAATAAGTCTTGTTTCCATCTTAGCTCCAATTATGAAAGTACTTGTCTCAGTTCTTCGTTATGATTTTTTTCTAAGTAATTAATTAGATCTTGAGTTGTTTGACACTGTAAAAAAATTGTTACAGGTAGTTCTTCAAAATCTTCCTTAAGACGCCCAATAAATGACATGGCATCATAAGAATCAAGCCCAAGAGTGATAAAGCTAGTCTCTAAAGTCAGTGTGATCTCTTTTTCATCACTAACTTCAGCAATTGCTTCATTCAAATATTTTAAAATTTGCTCTTTCATCTATTTATCCCAATTTCTCTTTAATTAAGAAATTAAACTTAAATTTATTTTTTATGTAGCGAGATACTATAAGATTAAATCGATAATTTTTCTCGATTTTTGTAATTTCTCCGGCCATGTATCTTTTTTGGGCATTTTGGCGTTTTACTTTCCCACTAGTTGTCTTTTTAAGAGTTAGCTCTGGCACTATTGAAATATTGTCTTCTGTGAGTGCTAATTTTGATTTTAGAGCATTTGCCACGTCTTCTTTGACTTTGTTACGGGCCTCTTTTGACTTCTCATTTAGCTCAATGATGAGGTGAGGTTTCTCGCTCTTATCTGTTTGAATTGAAAAAGCAACCATACGCCCAAGCTTTACCGCAGGTACCTTTGCGGCCATAAACTCGATGTCATTTGCAAAGATATTAACACCATTGCAGATTAAGAGATCTTTACTTCGTCCTGTTACGTAGAGCCTACCTTCTTCATCTAAGAAGCCTAGGTCTCCTGTGTTTAGCCATCCATCTTCGAGATGAGTTTCTCTACCGTAATAGTTAGTCGATACTGATGGCCCTTTTATATAGATTTCACCAACACCTTGGTGTTGATTTCTAATCTCAAGCTGAGTCGGTGCTAGAACTTTTCCACAAGAAATAAACTCTTCATCTTTAATCGTGACTGTCTCAAACTGTGTACCAACCTCATGAAAAGTTACTGCAAGAGTCGCTTCTGCTAGTCCATAAACTGGCATAATGGCATTAGTATTGAAGCCATATTTTTCAAAACGATTGCTAAAGGCCTTTAAAACATTGGCCTTAATTGGCTCAGCTCCACATTGAGCAAAGCGTATATGAGAAAGATCAAGACCTTCTAACTTCTTTTCTGGGATTTTAGTTGCACAAACATAATATGCTGAATTTGGGATACAAAGTGCACTACACTTTGTTTCTGAAACAAGGTGAAGCCATTTATGAGGCGCAATGACATAGTCTTGAGTACGAATAATATGACATTCAAGATTCTTTAAAAGAGCAGTGAGAAGACTTCCTATCAGCCCCATATCATGGTGAAGAGGTAGCCATGTACAAATAGAGTCAGAATCACTCAATTTGATCCCTTGATTAATTTGATCATTATTTGCAAGTAGATTGCTATGGCTTATCACAACTCCTTTTGGTGCAGAAGTTGATCCTGAAGAAAATTGAATAAAACAAGTTTCACTGCTTTCAGGATTTGCAAATTGTGTTGCCATCTCAGCGTCATTAAATTTTGCTATATTTGTAAAGCCCTCTGGAGAGTTCTTTGCTGCGATATACTTTGTTTGTGCCGCAGATGCGAATTGGAATAGTAATTCTTGGTAATCATCTTTTAACATTAAGGCACTTGATGCCATTGGTACAGGTACGTTACCTGATAGGATGATACCAAAGAAGTAAGTAACAAAGTTTTCTTCATTTTCAAATGAAAGAATTATATTTTTTTTAGTAATATCATTTGCCTTAATTTTAGAAGCAATGACACGGGCCTTCTCCATAAGCTCATTTATAGAAAGTGAGCTAGCAAGCTTAAAGTTCTTGTAAAAGAAGAGAACCTTCTTTTCTTGATCTTTATTTGAAAGTAGCTTGTCGATGAGATTACGCATTCAGCTGACCTTCTAGGTATGAGATGATCTCAAGTGTTTTATTGAAGATATGTGGCATGAACTCATATTCATTTACACTGTGGCCTACATAGTAGAATAGGACTCGGTTAAGTAGATATTCATTTGCACAAGATAACATATTTTCTAGTTTTTCTTGCTTAGATAGTTCAAGCCCATCTTTTGAGAAGTAATAATTTATATCATTCGCAATTTCACCACTTGGTGTTGTAAAGCTCATGAATTCCACAAGGTCTCTATATGGAGAGTTGTAGCGAGATAGTTCCCAGTCATAGAAGCATGGGCGACCATTTTTAAAACAAATATTTCTTGGATTAAAGTCGTTGTGAGTAAGTGTCTTTGGACCTTCGTTGATGATCTTTGACCATTGTTCAAAAGTATTTAGAACTTCTTCTAACTTTTCCTCTGACTTTGCACTGATGTAGTTTTGTGCACGAATATAAGTGATAATTGATTTCGTTAAGTCTTTATCAATATTTACTTTTCCAAGGTTAAGAGACGACTCAGAAACTTCTTGTGAATTTGCAAAGTTCTGATGAATCTTAGATATAGCATCAAAAATTAATTCACGAGTTGAGCTTATCCATAATTCTAAACATCCTTGAGTGTTCATTAACTCAATTTGAGAAAAGTTTAAATTTTCTAAAAGAAGAAGGTATGCTTCTTTCTGAGCATTTATATATGTTCCATGAAGCTCTGGCATATAGCGAGAGAAGTCCTTTGAAACCATACGGTATGCCTCAATTTCTCTAATATGACATTTCGTAAATTCATTATTGTGAATTGTTTTAATGAATTTTCTTCTGATATCACTATCCGCAAAACCTGCAATGGCCGCAAAACCTGCAATTACGTCAGTATCAAGTGGTTTTGACTTCAGAATTATTTTATCTTCTTTGTTGATCTCTAGTGATGTAAAACCAAGAGATTTGTTTACCACTCTTGAAGTAGCTTCAGTGATAATTCCATTTTCAATATTAATCTTGTGGTCGTGTTCAATTGACTCACTTTCTTTCACTAAAGTTGACTGATCAGTGAAGTTTTCATTGATAAATTCTTTTGTGATATCTTTCGTTTTAAGCTGATCTTTCGGATTATTTCTACCAAGCTTGTCGTGTGCATAAGCAAACTGTCCACCACAGATGGCCGACATTGTTGAAAGCTCAAGAGATAGCGCCGCACCAGCTATAATTTTTGCAAACCTTTCGACCTTTCCTGCTCCTGCACAACCGATCGACTTTAAGCAGTCTTTATAGTGGCCAAGTCCAGTTCCACCACCAACAGTTCCAATAACTAGTGAAGGTAGAGTTAAGCTTACGTATAAACCTTTTTCGTGCTTTTCAAAATTTAGAACAGCTGTTGATGACTCATGAATACAAGCAAGATCTTGTCCTGTTGAAGCAAAAATGGCCGCAACAGCGTTGGCAACGTTTACGTTATATCCTGTCATTCCTTCAAGGCGAGTAATAGGTAGTGATCTTAAGTAGAGATTGATGAGATCAGTACTTGATGTTTTCAGAATACGCTTTAATACTTTTTCTGGTACTACACATTCTGCAGTTACATATGTTCCACGAGTCTGCATTGCAGAACCAACAGAAACTTTCTTATCACTTGAACCATTTCCTTCTAAGAAGAATTCAACAAGTTTAATTTTTGAAGTTAAAAGCTCTTCTTTGATCCAAAGACATGATTGCCACGTACAAACAGTTGTCATGTTTTGTCCGGAAGCGTCGGCACACTCATAGATAAATTTCGCGTGAACATTGCGACCGATAAGAACTGGCTTGATCTTTTTTAGATCTGCAAAGTTTGAATACTTTTTAGTAATACTTTTAATCGTATCGAAGTTATCTTCTAGCCATGAGATAAATTCATCAGCATGGTCAATATCATCAAATGTGAAAACAGGAGCACGGTACATACGCTTTCTTAAAACCTTGGCCTTGAAGCCACCACTTAAAGAAACAGCAAGTGCACCACGAGTGATCGAAGAAACTAGAGCGCCCTCTGAGGTTGCAATTGGAATATATAAATCTTCCTTTTCACCTTTCTCATTAATTTTTAATGGCCCACAAATTCCCATTGGAATTGAAATACTTCCAGCATAAGACTCGATATTACCTTTGAGGTTTAATCCATCTAGGTCTGTTATTTGAATTGAGTCGAGATTTTCCCCACACTGGGCCTCTAAAATCGCAATACGATTTAGCCTTGCCGCTTCAGAGTAGTCAAAACGAGATGGGGCCGAAAGCTTCTGCTTTACGACTTTTGCTTCCTGCTCAGAAGCTGAATTTGTGCTAATTTCATTGATCTTCATAGTTCAAATATAGCTTATAAAGATGAACGAGAACGTTTGATTGAAAATTGTACTATGGCCGTCTACACAGTAGACGGCAGTTTTGTATCAGTAAAATCAATGAGTTAGAGGGCGAAAAGTTGATAGTAGCGAGTTTTCTGCGAAATATCTTTCGCAAATAGTGAGGGAAGGTTCCCGTCTCGCATCAAGCATAGATAAGCTTGCTCATAATGAGATCTTACTTGGGGGATAATTTCCTTAAGTAGGTAAATGAAGCTTAGCCCCATGTAACGATGATCTGGATGGACTCCCATAGTCTTAATTAAGAGCCTCTTTATATTTGTTGCTGTGGGATCCACAAAATTTAGGATGATCCCAATAATTGAATTGTCTGCTTTTGAAATTAGAGCACGTGAGGTATGAGGACAAATAAGGCCAGCCGCTTGTTGGCCATACTTAAGTTTGAATGTTTCAAATGAAATTGGTGAGTAGGCGATATTCTCTCCAAAAACTTGGTCAGCACTTTGGTAAAATCGTTCAAGGTTATCAAGCCAAAATTGTCCATCAATTACTTTAAGGTCATAATTTTCAGTCATTGGTGAATCATCAATTTCATCAAATTGCTCAGACCATTTTAAGAGCTTATCAAAATCATTAATTTCATAAGTTACATAACTCTCAAAGATCTCACCATGAGAATTCAATAATTCGTACAACTCTTTGTCGTAAGGGGGCTCCATTAAGTGATGAGGTAGATCTTCATTCTGTTTTAAGCGGTAGCTATTATATGTAGAAAGATTTAATGGCCCAACCATCTTTTCGCTTCCATACTTTTCACGATAATCTTTGGCGGCCGCAATAAAGCTTTGTGATAGCTTCCCATTACAAAAACCAAAGTACGCTTGCTTACCAATAAGAAAGAAAATTGCTGAAGCATCGCCATCAACAAATTGTTCAATACTTGAGATTGCTTCGTTATCTTTAAAAAGTAGGAACTCTTGTTTTTGCTCTTGGGTAAGTCGGTCTAAATTAATTTGCATAAACACCTACAATAAGAGCGATATAAAGTAGGAGAGCGAAGAGTCCGAATGACTTTTCATTCTTCTTACGTCCTTCAAGACTTGGTTTTTTTAAATATTTAAAAAGTGTCGATTGAGCAGCTGCAAAACCTGCGATACCCATTGCTGCTAGAATTGATCGTAGATTCGGCATTAGTGGGATGAGATAAAGAAAACATCCAAGAGTTATCATATTCATTAATGTGATAATGAGAACGCTTCCACCTGTGCCATAAATCTTTGTATATGAATCAAGTGTTTCAGTCTCTTCTTCAGGGCCACGAGTCTTTCTTGTAAATTCATATGAGAAACCTGATGCAAAAGACATGGCAAGAATAAGATAAACATAGAATTCAAATGTAGGAACTTGCCATTTTGCCGACATAATCCAAATAATAATAAGAGGAGAAACGAGCATGTGGCTAATTGAATAAAGCGTTAAGCGCTTTTCTAGCCATGTACCAATAAAGAACTCCTTGGCCATAAGTATGGACCACAGATAAACAGCGCCGTAGCAAATAAGCGTTAAATAATTATTTGAAATTAAAGCAGAATAAATTAATCCAATAATAGTAAAAACTGCAGCAATAATATCTAGGTGCCAAAGTTTAATGAGGCCTCTTTGAAGCGCACGCTCTGGGTGATTAATACAGTCAACTTTGAAATCTTTATGTTCATCAAATACTCTTAAGACAAAGTAGTGTCCGACTACAGCAACTGCCCCTAGGATATCTAATGGTGTAAAATCTAATGCTTTATCTTGTAAGAATAGAGCAAGGCGACTCATGACAAAGAAAGTTATTAGACCGGAGATGACATTGGCCATTGGGAAGCGCTCGTTTGACCAAGCTAAATATCTCTTAATAAATGAATCTTCTATTGTAATATGACTTATATCTTTGCTCATACATCCTCATCTGAATTTATTTTCTTTGTACCATTATATAATGAAAACAACTATAATTGTGACATGGCAAAATATTTTACTGACAAATTAAATTACTCACTAGCAAATGAAGATATTGAGATGGAGTCAAAAGTTTGTGAAAAACTTTCTCCTAAAAAAATTGGCTCTATTTGTGGTGCAGGACCAAGAGGGTTATACCTTATTACAAATACTGACTCAAAGTTAGACCTCTTTGATGTATCGGGCCTTCAGATTGAATGGGCAAGAGCGTATGAGAAGGCGATTCTTGCACTTGAAGAAGTGGATTATTTAAGAGCATACCATGATGATTCCGCGATTTTAAAAACAGTTGGTGCTAATGTTGGACTTAATGATTATTTTGAGGCCAATGAAATTGCGGCACTTGCCGGATCATGGGAAAAAACATTTATTACCTTTTCAAAGCTTTGTCGTAAAATTTTAGGACATCGTATTATTGAGGCCCTTAGAAATTGTAAAACAATTCAAGAGCAATTGAATATAATGGATACAGTAAGCTTTAAGGTTAAGTGGACAGTTGTTTTATCAATTGTTGGAAACAAGGCCTTAATGAACTCTCTCTTGTATCGAGGTGACTTCATTAGAAAGAATATCCCAGAAAGTTATGTGAAATTTTATCGAAACCGATTTGCTCGTTTATTTAAAAACAATCTTATTAAAGATAATTTTTTCTTAAGCCTGTGCTTTTTTGGTGAAGTTACTTTGACAAATACACCCCTTCGATGTCGAAATTATTCTAAGCTTAAAGAGTGCATAGAGACAACGCAAGTTAATTATCATATTGGTGATGTGGTTGCGGAGCTTGAAAGTGGTAAGTATCAATTTGATTACTTTTCTTACTCAGATGTTCCTAGTTACTTTGATGATAAACTAGGTAAGGATTTTATTAAGAAGGCAAGGCCATCAATTGCTATTGGTGGAGTTATTTGTGTCCGTTATTATCTACGTGTCCATACGCCGGAACTAGAAGGCTTTGAAGATATCACAGCTGAATTTAAAGATCTTATAAAGAAAGAAAAGGTCGGAGTTTACGACATAAGATTTTATAAAAGAGTTTCATAAAGAAAAGGCCTCTAATGAGGCCTTTATTATTCTTGGTTTTCTTGTAATAAGTTGATTAGACCTTTTTCACAGTCCATTTCAATCTCTTGTCCATTTTCTACAATTTTTGTAATTCCTGGAACTCCGACGATTGTAGGAATCTTAAGTTCTCTAGCAATAACTGCTGAGTGAGAAAGTGTCGATCCCTTTTCTACAAGTAGTCCTTTGATTGACGGAAATAATGGTGCCCATCCTGGATCAGTTCTTACTGTACATAGAATCTTGTCATTAACATCAATTCCATCATCCGGCTTAAAGAGTAGGGCAACCTCTCCTGTGATGTGACCTGGGTAACATCCTATACCTTTTAATGCACCATCATGATCAAGATTTGTATTGCCTTCATAGATAAATTTATTTCCTGCGTGAACGAAGCCAAATGTCTTAAAGTGATGACCAGGTTCCTCATCTTCATATGAATCGTACTCAGACTTTCTTAAGCTTATTAGTTCTTTTAGATTTGTCTGAACAATACGCCCATCTTTTAGTTCTTCAATTTCACTAAGAGTTAAAAAGAAAATATCATCTGGTGTACTGATTAGATTGAAGTTTGCTAATTGATTTCCCATTTCACGGTAAATTTGACGTGAGATACCAAAAGATTTTGTTCTAAGAAGTCTTGTGTTTTCACGATAACGAATGGCCTTTCTAAGTTTTGCCAGATCTTTATAAAAACGTTTTCTTCCAAAAATTGAAAGCTTTTTCTTAACTATTGGCTCAATCTTTTTTTCTTCAGACTCTCTAAGTTCAAGCTCATTTGCAATGAAGCTTTCATAACTTAGGCTTTCTTTAATCACGTAATTTTTTAGAATATTGATGAGAAAGTCTGGGCTTTCTCTCAGTGATAAGCTTTCAAGCTTAAGCTCACCAATTGTGCGATCACCATAGTTTTCGATATAATCTTGGCATAAATCAAAAATGGCCTTTTTGTTGATGTAGAAGAAGTCCATAACTTTTGAATTTTCTAGTTTTAGGAATTGATCCTTAAGATTTTGATCGCATTTCTTAATTTCATCACTTATTTTTAAAAGTTCTTTAGTTGGTTGAGTACTGGCAATATCATGTTCTCCTGATAATAAATTTCCAAGAGTGATATCGGCATTTTCAACACCAAGCTTATCCATCCAGCGATACATCTTTCCATTCATCATCATAACGTAGAAGTCATTTATAAGTGGAGCGTGCCATTTACTCGTGATCTTCTGATCGAGCTCTTCAGTTAGATCATAGAGTTGAGTAAGATTAAGTCTATTGAGTTTGGTGAAATCAATGTCATTATAAACTTTATAAAAATCAGACATAAAGTCGGCAACAACTTTATCTATTTTTGAGAAATACCAAAGAAGACTTCCAAAGGTTTTTATCAGACCTGGTAACATTCTTAATCTCTCACATAAAGGTAGGTCTTTATCTTCAATAAAGTCGACAGGGTCTGTAATCCCCATCATTTTCTCCATATCTCCTTTAGATTGTTTAAAGGACGGAAGCAAAAGGAGCCCTTTATACCAAGATTGAATATTGTAGAATACTCGACCTTCAATAAGAGCGATCATATTCTTATGTCTTTTTTCGTGCTTTTTTAACTCTTCTTCACTTAGCCCAGTTAAGCCTAGTAGTTGATGATAGACCTTATAGTACATCTTTGAGGCATAAGAGAAAGTTAGGGGCGTTGTAACTCCATTGAATGACTCTTGGATATTTGAGTTATCAAAAACATTGGCGAAGTCTTCACGCTTATCCATTGGAAGAGATGTGATATCTCGTGTCTGGACAATATAGATATTTCCATTTTGAAAACAAAATTCTATATCTTGAGGCTTCTTCTTTAATGCAAGAATATTTAGGGCAAGTTTATTTAACTCAATGATTTCTGCGTGAGTTAAGACACTTGAATTGATATCATTTCCTGTAACTTCAACTTTCTTTGTTGTTTTGTTTTCGTAGTCAGCAATTATCTTAAAGTCTTTTTCTCTAATTTCATCTCTAATGATACCAAGGTCATTGATTGTGTATTCATCAGTATTGCATTCACCACTTACAACACCTTCTCCTTGACCGTAGTTTGCTGAAATAAGCATCTCGTCTCTGTATCCATTAATTGGATTGGCCGTAAAGAGAACACCTGACTTCTCAGGATCAATCATTTCTTGAATGATGACGGCCATTTTAGGTGTCGATTGATGGATTTGATTTTTAAAGCGATATGTAAGGGCCGTTAGAGAGAAGTTGCTTTTAAAACAATTTCTAATGGCATCTTCTATTTTATCTTTTCCTTGAACATAGAGAAAAGACTCTAATTGTCCAGCGAAAGAGAAGTGACTACCATCCTCATCAGCAGCTGAGCTTCTAATAGCATAGTGAATATTAGGATTAATTCTCTCCATAACTTCATCAATAATGGAAATTTCACACTTATCAATTTCAGCATGAATTTTTGCGATTAGTTCTTTTAAATCATCAATAAATTGAAGTTGTGTGTAGCTTACAATGAGTTGCTTTAATACCTCATTTTGGTCAACTAATGTTTGAAAGTAATCACTAGTGATACAAAACCAATCTGGTGTATTAACACGACACTTTTCAAGCTTAGCAAGGTTATAGGCCTTACCACCAACTTGTGTTTTTGTTGTAAGAAGAGAATCAAATTTACTTAATAGATACATTTACTACCTAACATTACAAATTATATTATTTTCATTTAATATTATCATATGAAAAAAATTGAAGATATAAGGCAAGAACTGGGTTACGAAGGTATACCGATAAATGGATGTCACTACCTGGATTCTCACTTTCGAAATAATTTAGAAAAGCGATGCTTGATCTATCAAAATAAAGATCAGAACTATGGCGAGTTTATGTCTCAGGTTGGGGCATGGATAAAGACATTATCTGATGCTGGAATAAAGAAAGGGGATCGAGTTATCGTACTCATTCCATTGCGACTGGAGCTTTATCAGATAATGGTGGCATTGTTCTATATGGGATCAGTTGTCGTCTCAATTGATTCTACTATGCCAAAGGATAAACTTAAGCAGGCCATTGAAGATGCAAATGCTCAAGGGATCATCTCAGTTAAAGAGCTTTTAAAATGGACGCCTTTAATTCCTGCTCTGTGGAAAATGAAGCGCTTTACGTTTGATCAAAATTGTCTTTTTACTAAAACTTTAACAAGTATTAGAGCGCAAGATAATCTTAATTTCTCGCAAACACCAATTGAGCAAGATGCTCAGACACTTATTTCTTTTACAACTGGCTCTACTGGAAGACCTAAGGCTGCAAATCGAAGTCTTGATATCTTTTTATCACAAAAGATTGTCTCAGAATATTTTTGGCTACATAAAGAAGATGAAGTTGATATGCCATTTTTCCCAACTCTTGTTCTACAAAACTTGGGCCTTGGAATCACCACAATTTTCCCAGATATCGACTATCGTAAATTAGCTGAGTTTGATGCTTCAAGGGTTATTGCGCAAATGAATCAATATGGTGTCACACGATTTAGTGCTAATCCAATGATTATCAAAAGACTTGCTGATTACCTTGCATCAAATGATATCAAAATTCCATCGTTAAGAAGTATTATTATTGGTGGTGCTGAAATATCGACAAAGCATGCAAGTTTTGTGAAGGAACAATTCGATAGGGCCTGTTCGTTGGTTGAGATTCATATTATCTATGGCTCTACTGAAGTTGAGCCCATTAGTTTTGTTCCAATTGAAGAGTATATTTCAAATAAGAAAGTTGGACTTAAGTTGGGGCATATCATTGAAGTTTTAGATACTAAGATTGATAAGGTCGCTAATGGTTTTGATTTTCAGGAAGGAGTCGTTTGGGGAGAAATCTATCTAAGTGGACCTCATGTTATTAAAGAGTATATTGATAATCATCCAGCCAATAAAACGACTAAGAGATGGGATGAACAGGGAAGACTTTGGCACCTCACTGGTGATGTTGGATATGTGAGTGGGGGACAGATTTATCTTCTTGGGCGACTCAAAGATTGTTTAAAGGTTAATGGCAAGCTCGTTCCAACATTTCACTATGAGAATGAATTGGCCCGTATTGATGGTGTTCAAAGAGCAGCTCTAGTTCAAGTCAATGATACGATATTGTGTCTCGTTGAGGGTGAAGTTAAGATAAAAGAACATATTAGTGAAATCTTAAATGATTGGAATCTTGGTGAAGCGCTTGTTGAATTTGGCCGAGTTCCTGTTGATTCAAGGCATTTTTCTCGAGTTGACCGAAATGCCATAAGAGAAAGTATCCAGCACAAGTAGATTGTGCTGGATTGATATCTAAAATCTTATACTAGTTATCGTAATTTCGACAAAGAATTGAGATCTTCTTTGTCAGTTCTTTAGGTAGTGTTGAAAATAGGCTTGATCCGCTATTTACTTCGTGTCCATAACATCTTTGCCAGTGAGGAGTATAAAGTTGTCCTTTATCTCTTAAAAGGTACTCTTCCATATAATTTTGAAGATGCTTATCTAAGAGCTCTTTCGAATCAGATCTTTCTAAAACTTTTCTCTGATAAAGAGTATCTGCGATTTCAAATGGTGTAACAAAACTTGCTTGACCTTTGTATAGTTCATTTGATTCATCAAAGTTGTAGGCAGCACGTATAAAAGTATGAAACTTAATTCCTGGATAAGTCTGTTTGATACCATTATAGAAAGAGTTATCGTGTTCTCCGTTATCACCAACTAGGATAACTGTATCAGGTCTATTCTCAGCGATTAGCTCTTGAAGTCTTTGCGCTTTAAATACCTTGCTCGATACTTTAAAAGGTCTAATTTCCAAGCTTCCCTCTGGGAAGTTTCCGTTTTTAAGGAGTTCATTGTGCGACCATGCCATCACTTCCTCTGGCGCATTTGTTAGATAAAAAACATCTGCATCAAGGCGATTCTTTATGATGTGATAAAGGTCGGCCATGCCAAGGAAAATATTATTTGTGCGGTAGGCGTTTGAAACGGCATCGACTTTTGATCTGATATGGCCAACTTTAATTGTGTCGTCGATATCTGAAATTAGAATCGTCTTCCCACTATCTTTAGTAAAAGCTAGTGTTGCCGAAGCTAAGAGGTTTAACATTAATACTAGGATTACTGATTTCATCTTTCTTGTTTTCATGAAGAAATCATATTGAATGAATTCACTAATTTCACCATGTATCGCGTTAGTATGAACATTATACAGAGATTTCGTTAAAGTTTTCCATCCAAGTACTGAATTGTTGGCATTTTTGGACTTCTTTGGCCTTTAATAAGTAGAGATTCTTATGAGATCTGAATGTGAGAATACTACCATTCACTTTTAGCTCTTTTAGCTTTTCAATCTCTTTATAGTGCTCAATATTTCGATAATCACAAGTGCTGATTGTTTCGGCTTCAATTTTTTCTTTTTGAGTCACTTCTTCGTGTAGTTTATTTAAGAGATTTAATTGTTCTTGGGAGAGTTCGTGCTTAATCTGTGCTAATCTTTCTAGATAATCTTTTGATTCGTTAAGACTTCTGGCCGCAAGATGGCCCAGTCCTTTCTTTGAAAAGTTATTAAACTCTTCAATTTTCACTTGAGAGCGAAAGAGGTAGTCATTGGCCTTAGGTCCAACTGCATGAACCGTATTTGAAAGCCAGTAGACTCCGATTAATATAAAGATAAAGTATCTTAGTTTCATATGTATTTTATAAAGCAAGAAAAGTGCCAAGAAATAGGGCAGTTTTATACGAGCTTTCAGTAACTTGGAGTGTTTAGTATATGGACAGTGTCTAAAAATATCGTTATTTAAGGTACTTACTGTTTAAAACATGGTATAAGGCAAATTATGTACTATTTTGATCACGCTGCCTCAACTAAGCTCTATCCTGAAGTTATTGAAGTTTTATCGCAAAGCTTCGAACTGGACTATCCAAATCCTGCTGCTAAGCATTTAGCAGGAAAGGAATGTGCTAAGAAAATTGAGGATGCTAGAAGTAATATCTTAAAACTTATTCAGGCCAAAAACTATGGCCTAATCTTCACTTCTTCTGCAACTGAAGCAAATAATCAGGTGATTCGCTCGATTGAGGAGGGGATTATTTTTTTTAGTGGAGATCATCCTTCTGTCACTAAAGTCATTGATAATGGACAAGGTTATAAAAGCATTGATGAAATTGTCGATGGCGTAACAAGTGAAACACAACTTGTATGTATCAGCCTTGTTAACTCACAATCTGGACAATACTTTGAAGTTGAAAAAATAGCGCAAGCTGTGAAGGCCAAGAATAGAAAGTGTCTCGTTCATGTGGATGCGACACAAGGCTTTGGTAAAGTTCCTTTCACACTCAAAGACTCTGAAATTGATTATGTCACTTTTGGTGCTCATAAAATGGGAGGTCCAAGAGGAATTGGCGGTCTTATTTTTAAAGAAAGTAAGGTTCAATTTCTTAAACGCTACCTAAGAGGTGGCGCACATGAAAAAGGCCTAAGAGCATCGACACCTCCTACTTCTCTTGTTGTAGCTCTTGAGAGAGCATGTGAATTGGCCTTTAAGGATTTAGAGAGTTCATTTGAAAAAGCAGAAGTTCTTAAAGAAGTAATTAAAAAAGGGCTATGTGCTCTACATAAAAATATAAGTTATCCATTTGAGGATCGAAATACTTCACCATTTATTCTATGTGTTCTCTTTGAGGGAATTGCTAGTGATATCATCATGAGACACCTTGAAACCAAGGGAATCATGATCTCTTCATCTACAGCTTGTTCATCAAAGATTAAGGGATTAAACCCTCTCTTTGCAGGACTTGGGATTGAAGAGAAGTTTCATAAAAATATTCTTAGGATATCGATTGGTAAGTCAACAACACAAGAAGAGGTGGAAGGCCTTTTAAAAGGTTTTGGCGAAGTTATTGAAGAAATTGGTTTTTTAATTAAATAGGAATAATAAAGATGTATAAAAGTTTAATTTTAACAGTTGATGAATTATGGCTTAAGGGTAAGAACAGAAAGAGCTACTATAAGAAACTTCAGACAAATCTAAGTCGAATATTTAGTAAGTATCATCACACATCTTGGAAGCTAAAAAATAATCAACAGCGACTAGTGGCCGAAAGTGAAGAAGAGTTTAGTGAAGAGCTAATCCATAGATTAACTTCTGTTGCTGGCCTAAGCTCTGTTACTCCGATGCGAGCGTGTCCATTAGATCTTGATTATGTTTGTGATCTTGCCGTAAAAGAATTAAGTCAATTATCAAATATTAAGACTTTTAAAGTTCAAACAAAAAGAGCTCTTAAACAATTTCCAAAAAATAGTGATGAAATTAACCGCTATATTGCAACTGCAATCTTAAAAAATACGGAACTTAAAGTTGATGTAAAAAATCCTGATCTCATGGTTGATGTAAAAGTCATGAATGAAGAGATCTATCTATCTTGGGAAAAAATTCCATGTATTGGTGGTCTACCTGTTGGGACAAGCGGACATGCTATTACTCTTTTATCTGGTGGGATTGATTCACCTGTTGCTAGTTATTTAATGGCAAGAAGAGGCGTGAGACAATCTTTTGCTTTCTTTTATGCCTATCCATATGTTGGAGAGGAAGTAAAAGAGAAGATTTTAGAGCTTGGAAAAATTCTTTCTAAGTTTCAGGATAGCTTTAAATTATATGTTCTTCCTTATGGAGATATTCAAAACTATATTGCAAAAAATTGTAAGGAAGATTACAGAACATTATTTTTTAGAAAATATATGATGGATACTTCTGCGTATCTTGCAAGAAGAGCAAAGGCGAGTGCCCTAATTATGGGAGATGCCCTTTCACAAGTTTCAAGTCAGACTCTTCAGAATATGAGTGTACTTGATCGTTCTTGTCCGATGCTTGTGATGAGGCCACTTATTGGGATGAATAAGCTGGACATCATTACAGAGGCCAAAAAGATTGATACATTTGAAACATCTATTATTCCACATGATGACGCTTGTTCAATGTTTGCACCGAAACATCCAGTAATTAAGGCAGAAATAAAGTACTTTATGGAGTTTTGCGAAGAGCATGATTTATCAGAGTTAATTAAAGAATGCGTTAATAATGCTGAAGTATATCAGTATGATATTCAAGGTAACTTTGAAAAAAAATGAGCGGAATGAGATTTTATTGTGCATTGCAAGTAATTTCTTCCTGAATAATTAATCTTTGATTAATACTGAAGAGGCTTTAAAATATAATTTAGGAACTACCTAATATTATTAGAATTGGAGCTTCAATGCACAAGAAATTTCGAAAGTCGTTGGGACTATTTTTAGGTCTCATTCTTTTATCAACGCCATTTGTTTTAAGAGCGGAAAATGGTTTATTTAGTATTAATAAAGATCAAGTTTTAGGGAACTTATTAATCGATGTTCTCGAAAAACTTCATTATAAAAAATTAAAAGTTAATGATGATCTTTCTAAAAATGCTTTCAAAGAATTTGTTCAAAAAGTCGATTACTCAAAGCAATTTCTATATGATTCGGATGTTAAAGAACTTAAGAAGTATGAGTCTTTAATGGATGATGAGATGAGATCAGGAAACTACAAGCTTGTTCTTGATGCCATGAAAATTAAAAAGCAA
The DNA here is from genome assembly GCF_002903145.1 of Halobacteriovorax sp. DA5. NCBI lineage: Bacteria > Pseudomonadati > Bdellovibrionota > Bacteriovoracia > Bacteriovoracales > Halobacteriovoraceae > Halobacteriovorax > Halobacteriovorax sp. DA5. Next base: position 51,960 of record NZ_PPDJ01000012.1, read on the forward strand.
AGAATTGAAGAAGCAGATGCTTTAAGAAAGAAAATGTTTAAAGGTAAGTTTAACTTTCATGGAAATGAAGTTGTTGAGCTAGACCCAGAAAAGAGACATTTTGCAAAAGATAAGAGTGAGTTTGAAAAGAACTGGCGCCTTACTTACAAGCAATCAGTAATGGCCCGTTATATCTCGATTAAAGAAGACCAAGAAGACCTCAAGAATCCTAAGAAGAATGCTAAAAAGACTGCTAAGAATAAAAAGAATGGAAAGAAGAAGCTTGAGTCTGAAAAAATTCTAACTGAAAAAGAAATCGTAGCTAAGGCCCACGAAGCTATCGACAAGAAATATCGCCTTTATTTCGAAAGACTTTTAAAAGACACAAGAGATGACTATATGGAGCTTTTCTATAACTCTGTTGGTGCTGTATTTGATCCGCACACAGCGTACCTTGCTCCAAAGAGAAAAGAAGATTTTGATATCGATATGTCAGGGCAACTTGAAGGTATCGGTGCTGTCTTATCTGAAGATGAAGGTTATATCAAAGTTGTTGAAATCGTTCCAGGTGGAGCTGCATGGAGACAAAAGGAACTTGAAGTTGATGATTTAATTCTTGCTGTAAGTGAAGGTGACTCAGAGAAGGAGCCGGTTGATCTTGTTGGGATGAGAGTTGATGATGCCGTTAGATACATTCGTGGTAAGAAAGGAACAGTTGTTAAGCTTCATGTTAAGAAGGCCGATGGCTCACGTAAGTCAATTGGTATCACAAGAGATGTTGTTAAGATGGGGGCCTCTTTTGCCAAGTCTTCAGTTCTTGAACTTAAAGGTGTGAAAGGTAAGTTTGGATATATTAATGTTCCGAAATTCTACCGTGAATTTAATGGAACTATTAATTGTACTGATGATGTAAGAGCTGAACTAAAAAGATTAAAGAAACAAAAAGTTAATGGTGTCATCCTTGACCTTAGAAATAATGGTGGTGGGGCCCTGACTGATGCACAACTTATGTCAGGTCTATTTATTAAGGAAGGGCCAATTGTTCAAACTAGAAACTATATGAATCAAGTTGAAACTCTTGCAGATGAAGATCCAAGTATTGAATATGGTGGCCCACTAATTGTTATGGTTAACCGTTATTCAGCTTCTGCATCAGAGATTCTAGCGGCAGCAATGCAAGACTATAAGAGAGCTGTAATTGTTGGTGGTGCAGTTACTCACGGTAAAGGGACTGTTCAGGTTGTCTATAGCCTTGATCAAGGTCTAAATAAAATGATTGGTGAAGAGTTTGGAGCATTAAAACTTACGATCCAAAAATTCTACAGAATAAATGGAGTATCAACACAGTATAAAGGTGTAACACCTGATATTGTAATTCCAGATCCAATGTCATATGCTGAAAACCGTGAAAAGGATTTAACTTACTCACTTAAGTGGGATGAAATTAAGCCAAAGAAATATCAGAAGTGGGCAGGTATGTCTTATGATATGAAAAAGCTTATTAGTGAGTCTCAAAAACGTGTTCAAAAAGATGAGCGCATGCAAAAGATTGAAGAGAGCGTTGCTTACCTTAAGAAGAGACGTAAAGAGACTGAGCTTAAGCTTAATATTGACTCTTGGATGAAAGAAGAAGAGGCAAATAAGAAGAAGCTAGAAAGTCTAAAACTAGATCTAGAAAATAAAGATTTAGTTGTTACTCACTTCGAAGAATCACTAAAGTCACATGAGACTGTAAAAGAAGGTGATGAAAAGCAGTGGAAAGAAGACTTTAAACAACGTAAGGAAGAATGGGTATCATCTCTACGTAAGGATGCAGGGCTTGAGGAAGCAATCTATATTATGCGTGATATGATTGCTCAAGAAGCAAAGAAATAATAAGGATAAGAAATGGATTTTAATAAATTAATTGATAATTCAGATATTGATCATGTGATGGCAGTTCTTGAGGAAATGGATGATGAGCAATTATCAGTTGAGCTACTTAGAAAATTTAATGATAGCACTAAGGCCTTAGGAGAGTTGTTAATGAATCACGATCCTAGTTTAGATCATGCACATTGGAAGACTCAATGTGATGATGCAAAAAAGCTGGTTGATAAAGTCGTAAAAGAGATTCTTTCACATCAAAAATAATTTTTTAAGGTAAAAAAGAGTAAAAGTTTTAGATTTTTTTTATATTAAAAATTAACAAAGGCCAAGTCATAAGTACTTGGCCTTTTACTTTTTATTTGCTGAAATTTCTTCCTCTTAATAAAAAGGGAAAAATGGCGAATAATAAATACCATGTAAGTCTTTTCTTACTATCCTCACATCAAGTTAGTCTAATTCGCGTTAGACGGATTGGCCCTGGCCCCCACCAGGGCCTTTTCTATTCTTGAGGTAGCGTTCTTGTTTACTACTTTGTCAGCATTAGTTTTCTCATGAAGTCACTTGCGCTTCGCACTTCCTTAGCAGCATCTTCCTCACTAATATAATTACCTTCAAGAAGATTAAGGATTGCCTGATCAAAACTCTGGCAAGGGATGTCTGCTGAATTTGTTCCACCATTTTCAATAATTGGAATGATGCGATCAAGAGGCTCATCTCCACGAATACATTCTTTAACACCTGGGCCAGTGACCATAATTTCTTGGGCAACTCGTACACCATTAGCAGATTTTTTTGAACGTATCATTCGTTGTGAGATTGTGGCATAAAGGGAGTCGGCCAAACGTTTTCGTGCATCGGCCTGTTCTTCACCTGGAAACATTGAAATGATTCGACTAATTGTCGATATCGCATCTGTCGTATGAATCGTTGCTAGTACCAAATGACCAGTTTCAGATGCCTTTAGAGCAATTTCAATTGATTTTTGATCCCTAAGCTCTCCAAGTAAGATAATATCTGGGTCCTGTCTTAGAGCATATTTTAGAGCATCTTCAAAATTATCGGTATCCACTCCAATTTCTCTTTGGGTGACGCGCGATTTTTTTTGTTCATGGATATATTCAATTGGATCTTCGATTGTAATAATATGTTTTGCACGACGCTCATTAATATAGTTGATCATACTTGCAAGAGTCGTCGACTTACCAGAGCCTGTCGCTCCTGTAACAAGAATTAGTCCACGTTTAGCACGGATAATTTGTTTTAGTGAATCACTTAAGCCTAAGGCCTTATAGCTTGGAATTTCTTTTTTAATGACACGAAAAACAAGGCCATTCTTATTGTTGAATTTAAAGTAATTAAATCTTAGACGACACTTATCTTCAAAGTCAAAAGAGCCATCGAGATCCTTGATTGCCTCAAGCTCTTGCTGTTCCTTATCTCCAACGAGTAGGCGAAGGATATCGTAGATGCTTTCTTGGGTTAGTAATTTATTTGATTTAACGGCGACCATGTCACCACTTATTCTAAAGCAAGGGGTTTCGTCTGCCCTTATATGTATGTCACTCGCATTGTTGTCAATAGCGACATTGATTAGTGACTTGAAATGAGAGTACTCAAATGTCATTAATTACGTCCTTCATCGTATAGCTTCTATAAATCATAGATAGATAGAGACTTGTCGGAAGACCGCGCAAAAAAGTTTAGTATTATGTAATATTAATATCTTACTTCGCGTATTTCTTTCGCATTTCCCATAGAAGATTACTAATATAAGGCCTTCTCGACTCCTTAGTCGTAAGCATTAGAAGCTTTGTGATCTTAAGGTTCTTTGGGTCTGAGTAGAGTAGAATCAGCATCTCTCGAATGAAATTTGTCGAAAGGGTAATGTAATTATCTGTTCCAACCCCAAGCTTAACGCCTTTCTTTTCCCACCATGAAAATGGATGGTCTTTAAAGTCTGGGAAAACTCCTGTGAGCTTAAGGTTTGATGATGGAAGCGCAACAAGTGAAACACTCTTTTGAATAATACGGTTTAGAATATCGTGTTGATAGTGTTCAACTTCACGTGCATTATGAAATTTAGTCTTTAATAGTAAAGTCACTTCATCTGCTTCAAGTGGCTCACCTTTAAAGAGTTTCTTTTTTACTCCAATAGAATTAGATTCCCACTCCATCTCTTCGAGCTCATGTCCTTCTGTTGATTTCTTATCAATCGGTTGATGTTTTGCATTTGCTTCAACTATTCTTTGAAAGAGACGGTGGTAGTAATAGTTAGGATTAATTCCAAGGCTTAGCCCATGTTCAAGTGTATCAATATGCCAAATATTCATAGCATTATCGACAGATTGAATTCCTTTTTTTAAAGTCAACCAAGTCTCTCCATGGTGAGAGCGAATCTTTAATCCACGGTACTGAAGCTTACGTAGTCCACTTTTAAGCTCTTTAAAGTGCGCCTTACGATAAAGGGCCTTCTCATCTCCAACTGTGTCAACTTCTACTAGGTTCTCTTTTAAGTACGGATACTTTTCCAAGATATCTAGTAGGGCATCCACTTGATGCTCAAAGTGTTCTTTCTTAGTCTCAAAGTTAATGTCATCAAAGAAGTTCAATTCTTTTCTAAAAGACGGAGATAGAATAAATTTGAAACTTGGTACTTCTTTTTGAAATTTCTTGAAACCTTCATAAAGTCCTAGAACAACATCTTCTTCAGTAACTTCTCCGATACCAGGGATTTGTTCTGCATCCATATTTGAAGCACGAGATAATGTAAACTTTAGACGAATACTTCCGACGTTATAATTTTCGTACAATTCTTTTGCCATATGATAGGCTGCATCTTGATGGGCCTTTTTAGATGTAAGGATAAGCTTTGCTAAAAAGAGTATTCGAAGGTAAGTTGCAAATTGTTCGCCTTCTTTAAGTCGAATAAGGTTATCGACATCTTCTATACTATTAATTGGGAGAGCATCATCTCCATAAACTTCTGCAATTCTCTTTTCGTAAACTTTTTTATTCTTACCACTTAGAAGTTTCTTTAAACGTGGATAGATAAATTCTGCATTTAAAGATCCTGTTAGGTGGATATGTTCTTCGTAGTATGGAATTGGAAATTTTTGAAAAAAGTTAAAAACTGCATCTGATACAGGGTGATTGAGAAGAGTTTCAATATCAACTTCATCAATTTGAAAAGATGAGAGTAGCTTCATAAATTCAAGAACTGGCTTCTCTAATAATTGATTGTCGCGAATACTAGGTGAGTGCACAAGTAGCTCTAGGGTATCATTTAAAGAGATACCATTTGTTTCGCTTACAATCTTAATTAGCTCACATTCAATATTATTGATAATTTGTTCTTTTCTCTTTTGCATCTTTTACTTCTCTCTATATCAATTACTTATTTTTATTATAAATATTTTGAATCTTATTAAAGTTTTCATTTAAACGATCATCAATGATCTTTGATTTTAATTCTGCCTGCCACTTATCTGGATGATAGGTTTGCACTAATTTCTTATATTTCTTTTTTCGGTCACTTTCTTCTTTTAGTGAACTAAATTCATCACTTAATTTATTTTCATCAATTGGAAAAAGTGCAAAAATCTCATCATATGAAGAGTTCATCTTCTTTGTCAGCGAAGTAAATAAAGAGTCTTTCTTAATCGGTAAGGTTATTTCTTCGCTTCTTATAAAGCCTTCAAGAATTGCTACTCTATCACTTTTTATTGTGGATAAAGCTATAAGTAGCTTTAGTGTTAGTTTATTAAAGCGTTTATGTTCAATTCTTTCTATGTTTTGAAAGAAAAATGCCGTTGTTGCAGCTGACAGAAAGGATTCTTTTGAAAGACTTGATTTGTTTAGCTTTGCTACTTTCAATAGCTCTTCCTTACAAAAGAAACTTTTTATAAAAGGATTTATTAGGGGAGATAGCTCTTCTTTATCAAATTTAAAATCTTTGCGTAATAGATTTAATATCTCTTCACCTTCTTTAAAATCTCCCCACTGAAGAGACGACTGAAGGCCTATAAAGAAATTTAAATCTTCATCACTTGCAAACATTTTCTTTTCTTCAAAATAAGAGAGAAAGGTTCTTTGAGATCCTTTCGTTGTTTTGGCCCCCGTTGCTTGAGTTGAGTTTGAATTACCTGTAGCAGACATTCTTTCAATCTTTCTTCGAACCATCTCATCAAACTCTTCTTTTGAATGAGACTTGTTTGATTTCTTATGAGGATTAAAGATTCCATCAAAGAACTCTTTAAACAGAGGCGCAAGCATGTAGGCCAAAACGATGGCAATAAATGCTAGTGTGATATTTGAAATTATTTTTGGTAACATATTTTAGTCTTTTTAATAATTATTTTAACGCTTTAAGGCATAATATGGAATGGGCAATAGATACACGACTAGTTAACTTAAATAAACCATGGAAGATTTCAGGGGCCGAGGTTTTGGCCAAAGAGATTATCTACGTGACTCTTAAAAATGGTGAATACAAGGGAGTTGGGGAAATTAGCTATGGTTCAAAAGAGAATATCTGCGTCGAAGATTTAAAACAAGAACTTGAGCGTTTTGCATCAGATTATGAAAATGCAGGTATTGTTCAATATAATGAGTTAACACAATATCTAGACCAATATGATTTTTATATTCCTCGTCTAAGACTAGGGGTGGAAACAGCTTTCTTAGATTATCTTGTGAAGGCCACAGAACTTAGTCCATGGAAAATTTTAGGTACTAATACAGTTAAAAGCGTAGACTCATTAGACTCATTTCCAGTTTTTGAAACAATAGATGAAGGAAGAAAGCTGCTTGATGATGCCGATACTAATGGGGTTATCAAATTAAAGATTACACATGAAACATTTCCTGTTCAGGTACAACTTATAAATGAATCAAAGCGTGTATTCGTTTTAGATGCTAACGAGTCATATGGGAGTAATCTCGAATTATTACTTGAGCATTTAGCTATGATAGAAGATGAGAATGTACTTTTTATCGAACAACCGCTTTATCGAAATGAGTTCGACCTTTATAAAGAATTAAAAGAAAAGTCACCAATCGATGTTTTTCTTGATGAAGGCATTGAAGATCATCGATTTCTTGATCCTTTTAAAGACCTTTGTCATGGCGTTGTTCTTAAAACTTCAAAGGCAAATGGCCTGATGAAGACTTTCTCACAACTTCAACAAGCAAAGAAGCTAGGACTTAAGACAATGCTTGGCTGCATGGTTGAATCAACAGTGGGAATTGCGTCACTTTTCAATATTGCTTATGGTTTTGATTATTTTGATTTTGATGGTTTTACAAAATTGAAAGACGATTCAGGGCCTCATGTTATTTGGGAAAAAGGAAAAGTGATTTTGTCTAATATGAATTAAATTCCCCCCCTCGAAAAATTGTGGTGTTCATTTAAAATAGTAAGATATGTAAATTGGTAAAATTACAGAAAAACCTGTATTGAAGCTTTTTGGGAGCCCAATGAAAAAAATCAATATCTTATTACCTTTATTTATTCTTGTATCATGTGCAAACGTTCAGCCAACATATGTTAGTGAAACACCGGCACAAAATCCAAAAGTAATTGTAAAGGAAGTCGTAAAGTATAAATCTAAAGATGTAGGTAGTGTAAAGGCTTACACCATCAACAATATGGATAAACTTGAACTTCACTATCACCAGAAACATTTCGATTTTTGGGTTAAGTATTTTACAGAAAAAGAAAGAGATTTATTTCTTAGATATGTTAATAATGGTGCACGCTATCGTAATGTAATCGAAAAGATTATGCGCTCACACGGTATACCGGAAGATTTATTTTTTGTAGGCTTAATCGAGTCTGGTTACAATACTTTTATCAAATCAAAGGCCGCTGCAGTAGGTCCTTGGCAGTTCATTAAGGCAACAGGTATTAGATATAAGTTAAGAGTTGATAGCTACGTTGATGAGAGAACTCATATCATTAAATCAACTGAAGCAGCTGCTCAGTATTTTAAAGATCTTTATAATATCTTTGGCTCATGGGAGCTTGCTCTTGTTGCCTATAATAAAGGTGAGTACGGTATCATTAGAGCGATTAGAAAAGGTAAGACACGTGATTATATGAAACTTGTTTCACGTAAGTTAATTCCTACAGAAACAATCTATTACGTGCCAAAGGTCGCTGCGGTACGTGAGATCTATAATAATCCAGGTAAATACGGAATGAAGATTACAGAATCAAAAGATAGTCCTTTTGAGAAAGTAAAACAACTCAACGTAAAAGGTTCGTTTGATCTGTACAAATTAGCACGCGCTCAAGGTGTTGATTTAAAAACACTTAAAGTTTTAAATCCAGATTTAAAAAGAAAGTGGGTAAAGGTACAAAGAAGACATACTCAAAGCATCTTCCTACCTTCAAGTGAGTTTACTGATTATGATTCATTAGCAGAGTATGAAACACGTAAGTATATCAATATTGCTTCCAACTCTTCTGATAAAAAATCTTCTGGATTTTATAAAGTAAGACGTGGAGATAACCTTTCAATTATTGCAAATCGTCTAGGTGTTAGAGTAACTGATCTAAAGCGAATTAATGGAATTAGAGGTTCTAAGATTCTTGTTGGACAAAGGCTTAAGTATCAGACTAAAGGCGATATCGTTACTCATAAAGTTGCTAGAGGTGATAACTTAATTGATATTGCACGTAAGTACGGGGTAACAGTTTCAAATATTAAGACATTGAATAATCTTAAAGGAAACAGAATCTTCATTGGACAGAGACTAAAGGTTTCTACAACAAGAGTTCCATCAAGTGTTGCATATAAGAAATACCGCGTACGTCGTGGTGATAACTTAACTGCCATTGCACGTAAGTTTAATACATCGATTGGAACAATCAAGAAAGTAAATGATATTTCAGGTTCTGCTTTATATGCAGGACAAGTGATAAAAGTTCCAAGTGAGGGATAGGCAAATAGTGGCCTTTCCCTTATACTAATCAAATGAAAATTGGATTTGATGCAAAGAGAGCATTTCATAACTTCAGAGGTCTAGGGAATTATTCTAGGGACCTCATTGCAAGTTTAAGTCGCTATCACTCACAGAACTCATATTATCTTTTTACACCAGAATTTGATGACCCAAGGGCCATTCACTGGCTAGATCAATATGATAATTTGAATGTAGTTAAACCTTCTGACTTTTGGTCTAAAAAATTTCCAGCAGCATGGCGATCTTTTAAAGTTGCAGATGAAGCAAAGAGGCTAGAGATTGATATTTTTCATGGTTTATCTCATGAACTACCTCACGGTATTGAGAAGACGGGAATCAAGTCAGTTGTAACAATTCACGATCTCTTATTCTTACGTTTTCCTGAAAACTTCAAATGGATCGATCGACAAGTTTATCTTAGAAAAATAAAGTACGCGACAGAAGTTGCAGATGTTATTTTAGCAATATGTGAGCAAACGAAGAGTGATTTAATTCATTATCTTGGGTGTGATCCAAATAAGATCAAGGTTGTATATCAAACTTGTAATCCTCGTTTCTATTCTCCAATTCCTATTGAGAAACAGGTTTCTACAGTTGAACGCTATGGTGTGAACGAGAAGTTTATTCTTTATGTTGGTGCAATTGAGCCTAATAAGAACGTTCTAACTCTTGTTAAGGCCTATGCAGATATTAAGAAGTCGATTAATCATAAGCTTGTTATTATCGGAAATGGTGGAAGTTTCAAGAAAGAGGTTGAAAGTTATATTCACTCTAAAGGACTTGAAGATCGTATCATGATTCTTTCAAATGTGACTAATGATGACCTTCCAGCTTTTTACCAACGAAGTGATTTATTTGTTTTTCCATCATTCTTTGAAGGATTTGGTATTCCAATTATTGAGGCGTTATTTTCGAAGACACCTGTGATTACTTCTAAAGGATCCGTATTTCCTGAAGCGGGTGGCCCTAATACGATTTATATTGATCCAAGTAATAAACACGAAATGAGTGAGCAAATTGTCAACGTACTAACGAATCCTGATCTTGCCTTTGAGATGGTAGAAGCGGGCCGTAACTTCGTTGAAAAATTTCATCGTCGTAAGACGGCCCAGAATTTAATTGATTTGTATTCGAGTATGTAATTACTTTTCAGTGATTAGTGAGAGGTTAGTTAGGCTGTATTTCTTTAACACATCTAAAATACGCACTAGCCTCGAGTACTGAACTTCTTGATCAACTCTTAGATCAATTGGTTTATTCTTATCTTGAATAGATGCTAACTCAGTATCTAATTCATCAATAGTGTATTTCTTACCAGCAATTGCAACTTCCTCTTTTGATAATTCAATTGTTAAAACTTTAGAATCTGCAGAGGCCTTTTCACCAGACTCTGTCTTTGGAAGATTTAAAAGTAGCGCAAGCTCAGACTTCTTAAATACAGTTGAAGTCATGAAGAAGATCAAAAGTAAAAAGACAACATCAATCAATGGAGTGATGTCAGCATTTGCTTCTTGTCTTGTTCTTTTTGTGCGTGAACTCATAGAACTTTTTCCATGATTTCTTTTTCTAGTTTTGTCTCTAGTTTATCAACTGAACCAAGTAGGTAGTTGTGACCAACAAAGTGTGGAATCGCTACGATCATTCCACCAACTGTCGTGATCAGTGCCATTGAAATCCCTTGTGCAAATGAAGCCGGATTTGAAAGACCTGTTTCTGACATTACGTGGAAGGCCGTAAGAACACCAACTACTGTACCAAGAAGACCTAGAAGAGGTGAGATCGTTGCAATAATTTTTACAGTGTTTAGACCCTTTTCAACATTCATGATGTGGCCAGCAAGGTACTGCTTTGCAATTTCAATAGTTGATGAGGTGTCCATGTGCTCACCATTATCTTTTATCCTCTTTTGAATATCGCTTGAAGTTTGAGAAGTCATTTTCATTTCAACTGAAAGAAAATAAGCTTTTGATAACATGATTGCCCATCCTACTACATTGATAAATAGTAGAATATACATAATTAAGCCACCCTGTTGGATGTATTCATATAAGCGCATTGCGTCTCCTTTATTATAAAACATTTTAATTTTATTATAAAAATGGGGCCATGAGAACACTAAAATATTTTGATCAGATATGCTCAAATCAAACAATTTATTACTTTTAGAGAAATTTACAAAAATCTAACATAGCTCAGATAATTAATTGTGCTGGCCTGATATTATATATTCATAGAGGAACACAGGAAAAAATTGGAGGTCCTATGAACTATGAATTAAGCTTTCACAACGTTGATCACTCACCAGCTTTTGAGGATTACGTAGCTAAAAAGTTGAAAGGAATTTCAAACGACTTTAGAAATGTGGGTCATATTCAGTTCGTGGCCGATAAGAAAGGTCCAGAATATGTATTCTCGGCCAATGTGAACGGTCACAAACATCAGTTCCACAAAAAAGCCAAAGGAGATAATGTTTATCAAGCAGCTGCTGGTGTCTTAGTTGCTTTTAAAAGCTGGTATCGCGATCAGAAGATTGCTAGCTAATTAAAATAAGATACCAAAATAGTCGGCTTACGGCTCTCAATTCTAACTAGACAAGTGCCCAAAGTTTTTTACTTACACGTATAAACTTTGGGCATTTTTTTCCGATAAATTTTAAGTAGTAGACCCTTTCATGGTGGAAAGGGCCGAAAATTTAAAGGGTAGTCTTCAGGGATGAGAGTAGGGACTAATGTCACATCACAGCTGGCGCAAAGAATGCTAGGTGAAGTGAACGATCACCAGACGAGTGAGGTTCGCAAACTAGCAGGTGCAAAGCGCATTTATCAGGCCGCAATTGATCCGGCCGGCGCAGCTATATCCCTAAAGATGTCAGCACAGAATCGCTCTAATCTTCAGGCCCAACGAAACTCAAACGATAGTTTTTCAATGCTCGAGGTTGCTGATGCAACAATGGGGAGTATGCAAGATATTGCAATTCGCTTAAAAGAGCTCTCTATCCAAATGGCAACTGATACTTATAACGATAGTGATCGCGCCAATACAAACCGTGAATTCAAGCAGCTTGCACGTGAAATAATACGTATTCAAGAAAATGCTGAATATAATGGCACTAAACTTTTAAATGGTGGCCGTGATCTTGAAATGCAAATTGGTATTCGTAACTCAGAGAAGAATGATCGTATCAAGTATAATATCAGTGATGTAATGACTTCAAATCGTAAGCTTCTTAATCAAAACGTTCTGACAAAAGAAGGGGCGAGGTCTGCAATGGGAGCTGCAGATGCTTTAATTGATAAGATCTCACATTCTAGGGCCAAGGTTGGTTCAACGATGAAAAGAGTAGAAAGTACTAGCGTTAATCTTCAGCATAATTATGAAAACTCTGAAGCGGCTAGATCAAAAATAGAAGATACAGATATTGCAAAAGCGACGGCAGCAAAGGCCCTCGATTCGATTAAGATGGAGTCTGCAACAGCATTCCTAGCGCAAGCTAATACTGCGCCAGGAGCAATTGCAAAGCTTCTTGGTTAGTTTACTCCAAGAGCTTTCTTAACTTTACCAAGAGTGATTGTTTCACCTAGCTTAATTAACTCACCATTCTCATTGATCACAAAGTAAGCAGGAACACCAACCATTCCCTGAGACTCTAGCCATTTTCCGATGGCCTCATCTTTACGAGTCCAGTCTCCAAGAAGTAGATCGATCTTATTTTCAGCAACCATATCTTTGAATGAGTCAGTATTGATAACAAGCTTTTCATTTACCTTACAAGTGATACACCAGCGAGCAGTGAAATCAATAAATGTAAGCTTCTTCTCATCAATGCGCTTATTCATTTCTTCTTGTGTCCATTTAGTCCAGTTAAGGCCTTCTCTTTTTTTGTCTTCGATAAGAGAGTTACCGTTACCACCAGTATTAAGTGGAGTTGTTATTGCAGAATAGCCTAAGTAGAAGACTGGAAGAACAATGATTAAGGTTGCTAGAGCTTTCTTTGTCATATTCTTTCTCATATAGAAAAGGAAGAATGTGAAGACAAGGGCCGAATTGATATACATCATCGCAACAGGTGAACCCACGAGTGCTGAGTAGACATCAAGTAACCAGACAACTGTTAGAATTAAAGTTAATCCTAAAAGTTTCTTCACGTGATCCATCCACATACCTGGCTTAGGAAGGAAGCGAATTAGTGCAGGGAAAATTCCTGTTAGAATAAAAGGTGCACTTAAACCAAGTCCAATTGCTAGAAAGATCATGACAATATTTGTACTTGATTCTGAAAATGCAAAAGTAAGAGCTGTTCCAAGAAATGGAGCCGAGCATGGAGTTGAAAGTACTGTCGCTAAAACACCACTAATAAAGTCACCGTAGAAGGTATTTCTAACTTCAACATTTCCAAGTTTTGTTCCACCAGGAGTTTTAAATTCAAAGAGACCAAAGAGGTTTAGCGCCATCGTGAAGATGACAAAGACCATGATCGCTACAAACATTGGTGATTGAAGCTGAAAACCCCAACCAATTTGTTCACCAGATGCTTTAAGGCCAACAATAGTAAAGGCAAGTGCCGCAAATGTAGCAAGGACACCTAGTGAGTAGAACATATTATGTTTTAATACTTTTGAACGACTCTCATTCGAATGCTTAATTAGCCCAAATAGCTTAAGAGAGATAACAGGTAGAACACATGGCATGATATTTAGAATTAATCCACCAATAAAGGCCATAAAAAGAAAGTAAGGTAGGGAAGAAGAGCCTTCCTCATTGCTTACAATATTCTTATCTTGAACAGGCCTATCATTATCAACTTTTGTTAGTCTCGCGTAGAATGTTTTAAATGACTCTTCATTTGTTCCAAATGAATTAATGTCAAAATCAACTCGATATGTTTCACCGATAACTGGGTCATTAAAAACAAACTTAAATGCAAGTGGTTCAACAAAACGCCCATCTGTCGGAAGAGGGTATTCTGGCTCTAAGTATTCTCCATCCCAATCTAACTGGTAGAGTCCGTAGTGATTTCCTTTTGTGTCTTTATAGAGTGCTTCTCTTTTAAAACTGATTGGACTCGTTGTATAAGGTGTCAGGACATTTTGTCCCGCCGTAAGCTTTTGGTTTTCACCAGTAATATTATAGACAAGAGCAAGTCCGCCTTCATACTTTGTTAATTGAAGATTTAGGTATGTTGGAGTTTCTCTAAGAGTAGGAAGGTTATTAAATCTTTTTTCAATTTCAGAATTTGCTACTTGGATTTGATTATCTTTAGATTTGAAAACACCACCATCAAAGTCACCCTTAATTATCTTTTCCTGTGGAATACAAATGTCATGACAAATTAAGTATTTTAAATGAACTTCAAAATTCTTCGCATTATCAAATGAATTTCCTAGGTAGTAGAAATACGAGTAATCATCTTTGTGACCGAATGTCTGAATATCACCCTTCTCAATAAACTTATGTGGTATTGGCCATTCCACTAGATCCAGTACAATTTTATCGCCATCTTGTTTAAACTCAACTTCTGTCGCTAAACCTGAATCCCCTGGGTTTTGCCAGTATGTATGCCAACCATCTTTATTTCTCAAGTTAATGGCCAAGTACTTATTGTTGTTCTTAGCAAACGTTGTTACCTGGGCCTTCACTAGGTCTGAGTAATCTTTTTTATCGGCGTAGGCAAAGAGGGTGATGGCCAGGGCCAGTAGGATTTTGTACATTATTTTTTCCTTAAAATATCTTAATTAATTTCATACCTTAGCGGTATTATACGCTAAAGCATGACGCTAAATCTAGGAATTGACAAAGATTTGACGATAAAAGCTTCTCTCTTAACATTGTGAATGAATATTAACATTTCGCCTTGTAACTCCTTAAAAATACGTAGTCGCAAATTTTGCTAAATATTTTAGTCCATTATCCGAAAAGAAGAGCGAAGAGGTACTAATAACGAGGAAAAAAAAGTGAAAACCGTTAATTCTTTATTCTTTGGACTTGCATTGATGTCGCTAACATCGTGTAGCTATGTGGAGCATTTTGAAAAACGCGCCCAGGCCATTAACGAGTTAGAGGACAAGATTCTAGTTTTATCAAAAGAAAATCAAGAGATGAACAATAAGCTTATGCAAGCTAATTACAAAATCAAAACTCTTGAAAGTAAGAATTATTATCTCGAAACACAATTAAAAGATAAAGCTCCTAAAAAGGAGAGTTATACAAAGAGAACAATTGCAAGTGTTGCACGCGTCGATAGTAACGACCTCGTTAAGTACGATGTGTATAAGTGGGATGCAAAAGAGATGGTCTCAATTGCACAAAAAGAATTTGATTCTAAGAATTATGAAAAGAGTGCGCAGTTTTTTAATGCATACACAAAGAACTTTCCAAACTCAAAAGAGCTTGATGCTGACTTCTTATTTCAAGCAGGTGTAGCAAGTTATGAGTCAGGAAAACACTATGATTGGAGTGAGAAATATTTCACTTATCTTACTAAGAAGTATCCAACATCAAAATACTACCTAGGTGCAAAATTATGGCTAGGTATGAGTTATTTAAAACAAAATCGTAAAGACGAATTCTTTGCAGTCGTTGAAGAATTTAGAAAGAAATATAGAAACACTCCTGAATGGAATATCCTAAGTGGGCACTATGAGAAAATCGTACAGAAATATAAAAAGAACTAGTCTGCTAATCTTAGCATTCATCTCGACTTTTTTTACAGTTGCTCTTGGTGCCGAAACGGCAAAATCTCCAAGGGCCGTTGTTGCAAGAGTGCAGGGGAATGTTTTTGTAACTAGTAATCAACAAACAAAGAAGTTAGATGCAGGAAGCTACATCTATGACTTTGACGATATTTTTACTGAAGTAGGCGCTGAACTTGTTTTTAGAGATTACTTTGATCACGAGTATCATGTTTCAGGTTCAAGTTATGTCTCAATGCTTAATAAAATAGTTGAGCTTAAGTCTGGATATATCTGGGTAAAGTCTATTGAAAATACTGATGATAAGTTTCAACTTCAAACTGTTAATGCGACAATTTCGTACGATAGTGGAGAGTATATTGCTTCTTATGATCCAGAAAATGGAAAGACTCAAATTTTAAGTATTACAGGTACTCATACAATTAATAATAATGTTTATGAGTTTATGAAAGAACAGGTTGGCCCTGGCCGCTTTTCTTTTGTGAAAGAAGATTATGAAAATGGTGCTCCAAGAGTTCCGACACCTATTTCTTCTAGCGCTTATGAAGCTGTGACTTCTTTATTTCCTGCAGTTAAACCGATGAATGAACGCACTCTTGTTGCTAGAGCACCAAGGCATAAAGACAATAAGATCTCGCAAGAGCTATATACAAAGACTCCTAAAAGATCGACAGCTTCTGTTACTCTTAGAGAAGATATGAGGGTTTCTAATAAGCCTGGTGAAATTGTTGTAAGACAATCTCAAACAGTTAAGTCTCGTCGAGAGATTGCTTCTGTTGGAGTAGAAGGTGGGGCAAGAGCAACTCGACTTGAGCAATTCTATGAAGAAAAACTTAAGGAAATGGCAAAAGAGTCACCTAAGAAGAAAGCTTTTAAGAAGTTTAAGCCAGACTACACAACTAAATCTGATGTAGAAGTTAATGTATACGGGCCAAATACTAGGGTTCCTGCTTCTGAAGAAAAGGCTCCTACTCAAATGAAAAAAGAGCGTGAGTATGAGAGGGAAGCTCCACAAGAAGGAGTACGTCCAGAGCGTAAGTTTAGGCCAGAGAAGCCTCAGTCTTTAAGAAATCCTGCATCTGTACCTTCACCTGTTGATGAAGAATTTAAAAATGATGTATTTGAGACATCTTTGAGAAAAGAGTATTTAGGTCAACAAAAGCATAGCGATGCTGTAAACAGTCTAATTAATGATCTTGAGAGTTATAGTCAGGATTACAAAGAAGCCTACTAAGAAAAATTCCCGGTATTATAAAAAAATGATCTCAGTTAAAATATAAGCAACTATTTGCTTATATTTTAACTATTTAGATGGGATCAGTCTTATGTCTATTGCACAAATTCCTCAGGCCCTTACTTATGATGATGTCTTAATTAAACCAGGATATTCAGAAGTATTGCCTGGAGATGTTTCTTTAAAAACAAAGTTTTCTCGTAATATTGCTTTAAATATTCCAATCGTTTCGGCGGCCATGGACACTGTAACAGAGTCTAAGACTGCAATTGTTATGGCCCAACAGGGTGGTATTGGTGTTATTCACAAGAATATGTCTCCTGAAGATCAAGCGTGGGAAGTTGAGAAGGTAAAGAAGTTCGAGTCAGGTGTTGTTCTAAATCCAATTACAGTTAATCCTGAAATGCATTTAGAAGAAGTCATAAGGCTGACGAGTAAAAATAAGATTACAGGGGTTTTAGTTGTTGATTCTGAAAACTATCTCGTAGGAATTCTTACTAGTCGTGATATTCGTTTCGAACATAATCTGAATCAAAAAGTTAAAGATATCATGACTCCAAAAGATAAGCTTGTTGCAGCTCTGGAGGGGATTGATCTCGATGAGGCCCAGAAAATTCTTCATAAGAATAGAATTGAGAAGCTTCCAATTATTTGTAAGGATGGAAAGCTTAAAGGTCTAATTACAATCAAAGATATTTTAAAGCGTATCAACTTTCCTAACTCTAACAAGGATGCATTAGGACGTCTTAGAGTTGCCGCTGCTATTGGCGTAGGTGATAAAGAGGTTGAGCGTGCAAAGCATCTTATTGCTGCTGGTGTTGATTGTATCATTATTGATACAGCACATGGTCACTCAAAAGGTGTCATCGGTATGGTTAAAACAGTAAGAGGGCTTATTTCTAAAGATCAAAGTGTTGATATTATCGCAGGAAATATTGCAACACCTGAAGCATGTCTCGCTCTAATCGATGCTGGTGTTGATGGTGTAAAAGTAGGAATTGGTCCAGGATCAATTTGTACAACTCGTGTTGTTGCAGGAATTGGAGTTCCTCAACTTTCTGCAGTTATGGATTGTGCTGATGTTTGTTTTAAGGCAGGGATCCCATTTATTGCAGACGGTGGAATTAAATACTCTGGTGATATCGTTAAAGCTCTTGCTGCAGGGGCCAGTTGTGTCATGCTTGGTTCAATGTTTGCAGGGTGTGATGAAACACCTGGAGAGATGGTTTTATATCAAGGTCGTACTTATAAAGTTTACCGTGGTATGGGCTCACTTGGAGCAATGAAGCTTGGTTCAAAAGATCGCTACGGACAAGGTGATGTAGATGATCAAAAATTAGTTCCAGAAGGTATTGAAGGGCAAGTTCCATATAGAGGAAGCCTTGCTTCAAATATCTACCAATTAAATGGTGGTATTAGAAGTGGTATGGGCTATATCGGTGCTTCAACAATTGTCGAAATGCAAGAGAAGGCCCAATTCGTAAAGATTACGGCAGCTTCACTTAAAGAGAGTCATCCACATGACATCATGATTACGAAAGAAGCGCCAAACTATCAAATTGAAAAATAAAAAATAGGAATAATAAAATATGAGTGCAAGACAAATATGGATCGTGGACTTTGGTTCACAGTACACACAATTAATTACAAGAAAGTCGCGTGAGCTCGGTTACTCTAGTGAGATCATCACTGTAAAAAAAGCGCGTGAATTATTTAGCGAAGGAAAGAAGCCTAACGCTCTTGTTCTTTCTGGTGGCCCACAATCAGTTTTTGAAGATGAAACAAATTATGATTTTGTTTTTGAAAATGAGAAACTTCCTATCCTAGGTGTGTGCTACGGAATGCAGCTAATGGGGAAGTACTTTGGTGGTGTTGTTGAGAAGGGAACAATCGGTGAATACGGTCATGCTAAGATTCATTTAATAAATGGATTCAAAATGGATGGAGTTCCTGAAGAAGTAAATGTTTGGATGTCTCACTCTGATCATATCTCAAAACTTCCTGAAAATTTTAATCTTGTCATGGAATCAGGAAATGGTCTTGTTTCTGCAATTGAGCATACAACACGTCCAATGATGGGATTACAATTTCACCCTGAAGTTGAACATAGTGAACATGGAAAGGATATTTTAAATCATTTCTTTAAAGATATCGCAAAGCTTGAAAAAGATTGGGATGCGACTGAAATGCTTGAAGAGGCAAAAGAGCTTGTGCGTGGAATTGAAAAATCAAAAGTTCTATGTGCTTTCTCTGGTGGTGTAGACTCACTTGTTGCAGCTCAACTTTCACACGAAGTAATCGGTGATAATCTATACTGCTTCTTTGTTGACCACGGACTTCTTCGTCCACAAGATTACCAGCATATTGAAACATTAAAAGAGAAAACTCAGCTAAATATTGAAGTGATCGACGTTAAGGCCGAGTTTATGGCAAACTTAGAAGGTAAGTCTGATCCGGAAGATAAGCGTAAGGCCATTGGAAAAACTTTCATTGATATCTTTGAAATGAAAGTAAAAGAATACCAAGAAAATCACGGCATTAATTTTGAATACCTTCTACAAGGTACTTTATATCCAGATGTCATTGAATCAATCTCTCCCCATGAAGAAGATGGTAAGTCAGTAACGATTAAGTCTCACCACAATGTTGGAGGACTTCCTGAGAGAATGAATTTAAAACTTCTTGAGCCTCTTCGTTACCTATTTAAAGACGAAGTGAGAAAGATGGGAGAAGAGCTTGGTCTTGAACATAGTTGGGTTCACCGTCATCCATTCCCTGGGCCAGGAA
The DNA here is from genome assembly GCF_002903145.1 of Halobacteriovorax sp. DA5. Classification (NCBI taxonomy): domain Bacteria; kingdom Pseudomonadati; phylum Bdellovibrionota; class Bacteriovoracia; order Bacteriovoracales; family Halobacteriovoraceae; genus Halobacteriovorax; species Halobacteriovorax sp. DA5. The sequence continues at coordinate 71,484 of NZ_PPDJ01000012.1, forward strand.
TCGGAATTCGCGTTCTTGGTGAATTAACTGAAACTCGTATTGCCCAGGTACAACAAAGTGATCAAATTCTTTTTGAAGAATTACATAAGCACAATCTCTATGAATCAACTTGGCAGGCACTGACTGTTTTACTTCCTGTAAAAACAGTTGGAGTAAAAGGTGATGGCCGTGCCTACGAAGAAGTTATTTGTCTTCGCATGGTTAACTCAAGTGATGGGATGACTGCGACGTGGACAGATATGCCACACGCTTTCTTATCTCGTGTTTCAAATCGCATCACTAATGAGGTTAAGGGTATCACTCGTGTGGTTTATGACATCACGTCTAAACCTCCTGGCACTATTGAATGGGAATAGCCGCGGTCATCTTGGCAAAGCCAAGATTTGACGCGGCTATAGCGCCCCACCATTTGGAATGAATCAATACTTCAACAGGCCGACGTTTATGTCGGCCTTGTTGCCTCAGGCGCAATGGGAAAGATGTCGCATTTGACCGAAAGCCGCACCTGCGGTTTGCTTTCTTGAATCACATCCATCTCTGCTTCAAAACTCCCCTTGGGGGGACTTTTGCTGCAGGATGTGCCTCAGGCGCAATGGGAAAGCCTTCGAATAGTAGTGCCACCCAACCAGCGCCAATTAATCACGAAGTGATTAATTAAGCAACGGT
>NZ_PPDJ01000013.1 GCF_002903145.1 Halobacteriovorax sp. DA5
CTTCGAATAGTAGTGCCACCCAACCAGCGCCAATTAATCACGAAGTGATTAATTAAGCAACGGTCTACGGTACGCGCCACCTTTACGAGATTTTAAATACTTAAAAATTTATATTATTCAATAAAACGAACATAGGCCTACTTTGGCCAACTATTTTTAAGTAAGACTAATTTCTAGCTCTAAATATATTAGTTAATTTAACAAGACATTAGTTATTAGCCTCAGTTTTCTTTTCTACGACTTAAATTATTCGATAACTTATTTAAATCTCGTAAAGGTGGCGTGTACCTTACTGAGTACAAACAAGCTTATAAACAGTTGCCCCATTTACGCTTGCTAGCTCAAAACGATTATTTTGATCAAAGGTTGCTGTTGAAACAATTCCTTTCGTGTAATCAGGACCAAATGTAATCTTAGCGACAAATTGTTCCTTATCGTACTTTGTGAAAACGAAGTAGGCTTCGTCGATATCCGCGTGAATTTTTGCATCAGTATACTCAAATGCATTTTCTAGTTTGATTTCTTTAAGTTGAGACTGTCCTCTGTCGTCCAAATATCTTTTTGAACCGATACAATCCATTGACAGGGCAGAAGATGCCAAAAGTAATGCTAACGTGATTTTTGCGATCTTTTTCATTTGAACTCCTTACCCCTAAGTTAATTAATAGGAAATTCTAGTGAAGAAATGCTATCAACGCAAAATATTGTGCTCAATAGTTAGAAAGTGTTAGATTTTTGTCGACTTAAGTTACTGAATTAACTTTAAAAGGTCCTTACTGAATGCATTAGACATGAGGGCCGAGAATAAGAAGATAAAGAATGTTGCAAAGACTTGTTTGATGAATTTCTTTTCCATATCGAAATCTTACTGGATTTTAATATTTGAAAATACTTTTTTTATAATTGCCTAGGTAGTGTTCAGCTTTATTTTTATTACTGTGCAAAAAGGTTAAGCTGATCAAGGCGTGATTCATGCTTAGAGAAAATTGTCTCAACAGAGTGCTCATGAACTTCGCGTTTTTCAAAGCCATTGTCATAAGTTTGAATAACGAAGAAAGACATACGTGGAAATTTTGCTTTTAGCTCTTTCATCGCATCTGTAATGAGATCGATATTTCCAGCATCATCATCACTCATTCCAAAGCGGTGATAATCTGAGTATCCGTATTTTTGAATAGCAAGTTCAACTGATTCGATAATGGCCTTGTACTTAAGTTCAGGCACATTATAATCCTCATCACGTCCACCAAGTCGTACACGAGTTTCTGGATTTGAAACAGCATAGACAGTGTGAAAGTTTGGCATATTTGGTAAGTGACCTTCGTTATAGATAACTTCGATCCCTTGCTTAATTGTATCTTCTCTGTGACCACGAGCTGTAATAATTGAAACTGGTCTTTGATTATAAGTTGCATGATAGAAGTGATTCCAGCTCGGAGCTTTCCAAGTTGAATCACTTCTTTCAAGTGCATCCTGGATATCTGTGATAAGTGATTGCTTTCTTCCGGTTAGTCGTTGAGTAAGCGAAAGATCTGAATCGCGGAAATTTCTAAAAGTTCCCGTCTCATCATCGAAATCCATGTGATAATTTGCGTAAGGTCCTTCTTTTCCAATGATCTTATTATGAGCAGCAAATTCGTGAGAAGAAAGAAGCTTCTCTTCGCCTGTCTCATTGTGAAAGATAATGATTGGAGTTGAAAGGAAAACGACATTGTCGTCGAAATCGAAGAAATAGAAAGACTTTCCACCAAGGTGGAAATTGCGATCGTTTTCACGCGGAAGCTCAAAGTTAAACTCGAGCTGTTCCTTGTTTTTAGGTGATTTTTTCTTACGATTAAAAACCATGGTTTCTCTTTTCTATTTCTAACGAAAATACTTTTTATGGCGTATATTCGCAGAAGTTGTGGTCGCGTTCAAGAAAAGAGCTTAGTATCTGCAATATTTACAGATACTAAGTTATTGAAAACTAATAGCATTTACTATCGTTTAGCAGGGTAATTGTAGCTGAAATCATCATTTTAAGGTCATTACTATCAAATACTAGTGAGCTATTTGATAGAGTTGCAAGGCTTTGTTCAATACCTGTACAAATCATCCAGTCTTCAGAGGCAAAACTGATCGCACTTAAAAGATTACTCGTGTAATCTGAAATGATATAGCTATTCTCCTCTGTTAGTTCAAAATTCGTCATTCTAATTTTAAAGAAGAAGTCACGTAGTAGTATTAATGTTAGTTTATTAAGTAATACATAATTTGGATTACCTCGAATTTGATCATAAGAGAGTTTATCAATCATTGGGATGATATCTCTTAACATTTTATAATCTGCCCTTAAGGTTTTTAGGCGATTAAGTTCTTTCGAATCCACATAAAGTTCGTTCGATAAATTTAGATTTAAATTAATTAAAGGTGCAAGTGCAATTGTATTATATTTCTCAAGTGATAAATTTCCTTGCTTGAAATATGCAAGCTCTTCTTTTATCGAGCGTGAATTAAATGAACGCAACTGAGTGTTTTCAACGATGTCAAAAGACTGCTTGGCCCATTTCATTTTAAAATCACCAAAGCTCAAGATATCTTGCTGAATTAATACTTTTGTCGAATAGACATAATTATCATCATTGATTCCTTGAGCTCTAAGAAGCTCGTGAAGAACCATAATGTTTGTAAGGCGAGAGTTTTTAAAAATATTATTCCAGTGAAGCTCTGGAATGGCATCTCCCACATATAAAGTTATCTTTCCCGGAACCCCAATCGCGCTAACTGGATTTCCAAGATTGTCGATTAAAATATCATTGGAAGTACTAATCGTATTGATATTTAGATGGGCCTTAAGTAGAAGAGGAGATACAAGAACTTCACTAATAGACTTAAATCCATCTTTATAATAATCGATGATACCATTTCCTGTGTTTATAAAGCGAAGCCTTATTGTATCACCACCATTGCCAACTCCTGAGCCTCCTTCTCGTAAAACAGGACGTTCTTTAGCTGCTGAGGTCAAAGTTAATAAAGATAGTGCTAGAATTAAAAGTACTTTCATTGGTCAACCTTATTTGAAATAGCAAAGAAGTTAATTGCTAAGTGATATAATTGATTTCCTTCAAAGTCCTTTTCGATAAATTTTTGAGAAAATTCCTCTCTGAATTTTCTTAACTCTTCCTTCGCTTGTGGAAGATTTTCGGCGCGAATCCCAAATGTAAAGCCAGAGAACTCTCTGTCCTCCACATCTTGTTTTTCAACTGCTTCTTTTGCGAGTTCAGCAATGTTCTTGTGATATTCTTGCTTGGCAATATTTGGGATATCATTTGCTGTGAAGACTGTCTCGTGGGCCTTGCGATAACTACCATCTTTTAAAATTAACATTTCAAGCTTTGTTAGTAGTTCAACACTTTTTCTGATTTCTGTAAGAGGGTAGTTATGAATTAGTAATTTTTGAATCTTGATTGGTGTAAGATCAGCATCTATTAAGCAAAATAATTCAAGAATGAAGAAGTTAAGAGGATTTCGTATCAGCTCGTAATTATCTACTTCATAAACTTCAAGAGTTTCATTATTTCTCTGTATTGAGTTTAAATAGAATAATTTTTCTTCTTCTGATTTTGCGGCTTGAAGTTTTACTAGTTTTTCAAAATAGTCTGCTTCCTCTGCCTCAAGTCTTAAATCTCTCGCAATAGTCATTATATACTTACTAGGAAGATTGCGTTTTCCGTTTAGAACTTGGTGTAGCTGAGAATGGGAAGTTATTCCAAGTTTTTGTGCCCAAGACCTAATTGAGAAGTTTGGGTTAAGCTCTTTCTTCTTAAGCCAAGTATCTCTTAAGTACAGAGAAGCATTTACGTAGTTGTAAATATCCACGCAATGCTTATCTGATAAATATGGGGGATTTGTTTGTATATCCAATCTATTTTACTTTTAAATCAAGTCCGTAATCTAAGTTCCAAATACAAGTGTAATTATTTGTCCCTTTTGTTTTTTGAGTCATATTCTCTGGGATTGAAATATTCACTTTACCTTTTTGGTAAGTCAGAGTTCCGATATTAAGGTTTTGTAAATAGTCGTTCTTGTTACGATATAAATCGTAGCCACCAAAACCATCTTCTTCACCGATAAAGCTCATTGCAAAACCTGCACATTTCTTTCTGTCTTGTGACTTTAGTAAAACAGTGATTCTACCTGTACTTGATTTTGTAATCTGAACATCTAACTTAATATTTAGAGTCTTACTTTTTCCATAGTAGTCTTCGTAATCAAAACAAAGAAACTTGCTACAATCAGCCTGAAAATAACCCGTGTAAGTTAAAGAGATCTTTTTCTTTCCACTATATTCACCTTCAATTGATTTCTTTCCAAGTGCCTGAGTACTTAAAGAGAGTGATAGTAGGGTAATTGCTGTGATTAATCTTTTCATTTTTTATCCTTATAATATTATTTCTTTAGGTTTACGTTTAATCCGTGCTTAAGATCCCATATGCAGTTGTGTCCATTGCGACCTTTTGTTAGCATTGATATCTCTTGTGAAATTGCAATATCTAATTCTTTTTGCGCATAAGTTGCTGTACCAAAGACCTCATTTTTTAAGTATGATTCTTTGTTTTTGAATAGATCATATCCTCCAAAACCATCGGGCTCACCGATTAGTTTGATTGAGAAACCTGCACACTTTTTCTTGTCTTGTGAAGAAATCATAAGAGTAATTCTTTCTGAACTTGTCTCAACAACCTTTGCTTCAAGTTTTACTTTGAAAATATTTTCGCGAACATAGCTATTGTTGAAGCATACTGATTGCTTGTAACTTTGAACCAAGATAAATGTTCCGATGATCCCAATTGGACCAAGTGACCACGCTGCTCCAGCGGCACCTAGTGAAAGTGCATTGTAGCCAAGCCTTCCATCGAATGAGCATTTGTTAAGGAATCTAACACCATCGTAGTTTAAGGAAATACTCTCTTTACCTTTATACATTCCCGTGATGCCATTATCTTTACCACCAAAAAGTGCATAAGTATTTGTACTTAAGATGACAGTACTAAATACTGCGATTAATACTCTTTTCATTTCTCTCTCCCTAGTTCTAACTTATTAGTTACAACCATTATTTCTCATCATTCTATAAGCGCTTAAAACATTTCTTCTCTTGCTTGATACATCATTCGTTTGAAGAACAAATGTTAAACTCTTCTTTGCACACTCATAATTTCTAGAGAATGTACTTTCTTCGATTAACTCAATAGCAAGTCCTGCTACACGATTTAGCACTGCAATTTCTGTTTCATCATTCTTTGATCTTTCGCCCTCTGTAAGACCTCTTGAAAGAATGTCTTGAACATACTCTCTGTGATTTCCATAACACCAAAGACAAAGTCTTCTAGTAAGTCTGTCGTGAAATTTATTAAGATCACCAATTGCATCTCTTAAGTGTCTTCTTAGGAAGAGAACCTTATGTTCAGGTGAATCGTAAACTTCAGTGCCATTAATTGCACTTGCAAGAGTTGTGTAAAAATAGAAGAAGTTCTTTTTTGGAGTGCTATCTAGAACAAAGTGTGAGGCATCTAAAAGGATTTCTAATTCCTCTTCATAAGTCACGCTTTCAAAACCTGATACAATTGCGTTCTCTAAAATAAAACTCGTATCTTTACACCACTTGCTAACTTCAGCGTTAGTTGTCAGTGCCAAAAATGTACAAATAAAAACTAATAACTTTCTCATCGAATCCTCCCAGATCGTTTCCAATGGAGGTGTTGTATCGATTTAAAAGTCAAAGTTGAACGCATTTGTACACAAACTGTATCAAAAATGTAAACAGCTCATTTGAATGTCAGTAAGATTTATGTAGTCAGGACTACCAGTTGGTTCCTTTCATATTGTGAATCACTTCAAAAACAGTCGTTCTTTCAATGATTCCAACTACTTTCTCGTTCTCTACAACAGGAAATGCATGGAAAGGATAGTGGAGAAAGAGTTCAACGATGAAGGTGAGGTTGGACTTTGAAGGAATGGTTACAACATTCTCGCTCATATAGTGTTCAACGAGTGAAGAAGGGTGGTTGTAGTATTTCGCATCGAGGCTATATTTGAGGCAGTCTTTTTGCGAGAGAAAACCAACAATATTTTCAAACTCATTAACGACAGGAAGACCTGTAATATTGTGTTTTATGAAGTATTCGCCAGCTTCTTGCATATCCATACTTGTGTGAAGTGGAACGAAAGCTTTGATAACTCGATTTATAATATTATAGCTTGATGTAAAGTGTTCTTCTTTTTCTCTTTGTCTTGGGGCCTTATCGCGTTCGATAGGTGGAGTGTAGTTAACCATTATGCATCCCTTTTTTGTTTAAACCTATCTCAAATTGTATTGTTAAAAGTTGAAAAGATTTTGATTAAATGTAGAGAAATCATCATAATAATTAATAATGGAATTCATTCAAGACTATGGCATCGTAGGGCTTTTCTTTATAAGCTTTGCCGCCGCAACTATTCTCCCATTCAGCTCTGAAGCATTTTTATTTGGTGCTGTAAAAGCAGGACTTTCAAGAATTGATATTTTCTGGGCCGCAAGCCTTGGAAATTTTCTTGGAGGGGTAAGCTGCTTTTATCTTGGTCACTTGGGCAAGATAAGCTGGTGTGAAAGATACTTAAAAATTAGTAAAGAACAGATCGTACGTTGGCAAAATCTTATTCAGCGCTTTGGGCCGGCCCTTGCTTTTTTGACATGGCTTCCCATCGTTGGTGATCCCTTGGCCGTAGCACTCGGCTACTTTCGTTGTCGCCCCGCGTATGTTTTCTTATCGATGTATATCGGTAAAGCATTGCGTTATGTCTTTGTAATTTGGTTAGCAAATAAGTTCTAAGAATATGACAAAACGCCTTGAAAATGGGATACTTAAATAGCACGACACACTGATTAAATAAGACATTTTGAGGACTCCATGGAACAAGATAGTAACGTCGAATCTAGCGAAACGAAATCACTAAAAGAAACTCACCCAGATAGCTTTGTACACCTTCACTTACATACACAGTATTCACTACTGGATGGAGCGATTCGTTTAAAGGATTTAATTCCACAGGCAAAGGAATTAGGTGTTCCGGCAATTGCACAAACTGACCATGGGAATATGTTTGGTGCTATTGATTTTTACACTCGCTGTAAAGCTGCAGGGATAAAACCAATACTAGGTTCAGAAATTTACTTCACACCTGGGTCACGCTTTGATCGTCGTGCGGCCAAGAAGTCTGCTAGTGTTAGTTCACAGGATGCTGAAGAGTCTTCAAGACAAATTCACCATTTGATTCTTCTTGCAAAGAATAATACTGGTTACCAAAACTTATGTAAGCTCCTTTCAAAAGCTTATCTTGAAGGTTTTTACTATAAGCCACGTGCAGACGTGGAACTTCTTCGCGAATATAGCGAAGGGCTAATTTGTACGACAGCATGTCTTAAAGGTGAGGTTGGTTATAACTTCTTTACTGGACAAGATGAGCGTGCCATTCGTGCAATTGAAAAACTAAGAGATATCTTTGGTCCTGATGACTTCTATCTTGAGATTCAAGAAAATGGAATTCCTGAACAGAGAATTGTAAACGAGAAAGTTATCGACTTTGCAAAGAAGAACGATATCAAACTAGTTGCAACAAATGATTCGCACTATATGACACCTGAGGATGCGACAGCTCAGGAAGTCCTTCTTTGTATTCAAACAGGAAAGACATACGCTGACGAAAATAGAATGCGTATGACGTCGCAAGAATTTTATTACAAGTCACCTGAAGAGATGAGAGCTGCATTTCACTATGCACCTGAAGCTTGTGATAACACTCTTGAAATTGCAGATAAGTGTAATGTTGAACTTTCGTGGACTGATGAAAAAGGAAATCAAATTTATCATCTTCCAGACTATGAAATTGATACAGATGAAACTCTTGAAGAATACTTTGATCGTGTAACAAAAGAAGGTCTTCAAGCACGTTTTGATGGACCGCAATTTAGAAATATTGTTAACCAACCGGATTGGGAAGAGCAGAAACCAAAGTATTACGAGCGTCTTCAATATGAGATGGATCTTATTAAGCAGATGGGATTCGTTGGATACTTCCTTATCGTTGCTGACTTCATTCAGTGGTCAAAAGATAATGGGATTCCGGTAGGTCCTGGACGTGGTTCTGGAGCTGGTTCTCTTGTTGCTTATGCTTTAACAATTACCAATATTAACCCTCTTCCATACAACCTACTTTTTGAGCGTTTCATTAACCCTGAGCGTATCTCGATGCCAGACTTTGACGTCGACTTCTGCCAGGCGGGACGTCAGCGAGTTATTGAGTACGTAACGCAAAAGTACGGTGAAGATAAGGTAGGGCAGATTATCACTTTTGGTAAGCTTCAGGCCAAGGCCGTTGTAAAAGACGTTGCTCGTGTTTATGACTTAACATTTGCTGAAGCCAATATGATATCAAAACTGATTCCTGATGAAATTGGAATCACATTAGATAAAGCAATTGAAATGGAGCCGAAGCTTCAGGAGCTTATTGAAACTGATCCTAAGATTCGCCAAATCTTCACTATTTCAAAAAGGCTTGAAGGACTTTATCGCCACGCTGGTATTCATGCGGCCGGAGTAATCATTACCTCTGAACCGCTTGTAAACTATTGTCCACTTTTTAAAGGGGCAAAAGGTGAAAAGGTTGTTCAATTTGATAAGGACTTCTCTGAGCTAATTGGACTTGTAAAATTCGACTTCCTTGGACTTAAAACTCTAACGGTAATTGATTACGCTTCTGATTTTATTAAGCGTGACTACGATCCAAATTTTGATATTGAAGCAATCGATTACGAAGATAAGAAAGTATATGACCTGGTTTCTGAAGGGGATACAATTGGTGTTTTCCAGCTGGAATCTTCTGGGATGCAGGATCTTTGTCGTCGTATTTCACCGGATACCCTTGATGATATTACGGCCATTAACGCTCTTTATCGTCCAGGTCCTATGGGATCGGGAATGCACGATGAATTCGTTGAAATCAAGCACGGGCGCAAAGAAGAAAGTTACCCATTTGAATCTCTTAAGCCAATCCTAAACGATACATACGGAATCATTATCTACCAAGAGCAGGTTATGAACATCGCCCGTATTATTGCTGGATATTCTCTTGGTCAAGCGGATATGCTTCGTAAGGCGATGGGGAAAAAGAAAATTTCGGAGATGGAAAGACACAAGCAGATCTTCCTCGATGGTGCAAAAGAGAGAAATTACGATTTAAAAATTGCTGAGACTCTCTATGATCAGATGGCGAAATTTGCGGAATATGGTTTCAACAAGTCTCACGCCGTTGCCTACTCATATATTGCGTATCAAACAGCATACTTAAAAACTTATTATCCGCCAGAGTTCTATGCAGGACTCCTGAGTACGGAACTTTCAAATACAGATAAGATCACAACAATCATTAACGATGCAAGAAATCATGATATTCAAGTTCTTGCTCCTTGTGTGAATGAGTCGCTTTGGCTATTTAACGTTGTTGATGGAAACCTACGCTTTGGTATGGGTGCCATTAAAGGTGTTGGTGAAGGTGGTGTTGAAGAGATGATCCGTGAAAGAACGGAGAATGGCCCATTCGTTGGCTTCATCGACTTCTGTGAAAGAGTAAATCTTAAGAATGTTAACAAGCGAGTTATTGAATCACTTATTCGCGTAGGTGCTTTTGATGGTTGTGAAACAAATCTTAATCGTCGAACAATGCTTGAGAATATGGAAATGGTTGTGGCCTACGCGCAAAAGCGCCAAAGAGAAAAAGAGATGGGACAAACGAATCTCTTTGATATGGCCGAGGCAACAGAAGATACTGGTGCTAATCAGCTTGATATTCAATTTGTTGCTGACTGGGATGACCGTGAAAAACTTTTATATGAAGCAGAGCTAATTGGGGTTTATGTTTCAGGTCACCCGCTAGATCGTTACCAAGGTGTTATTGAACAAATGGCCTCGATGCCAATTGGACAAATCCAAGATATCGATGGAACTTCAAAGAGAGATATGGTTCTTGCGGGGATGATCGTTGAGAGAAAAAATATCATGACGAAGAAAGGGGATCGCATGTGTTTTGCTACCCTAGAAGATTTGTCAGGTAAGATTGAATGTATCATTTTTCCAAAAACATTCGTTCAATACGAAGAGATCCTTGCTACTGATGACCCAATCATTATGACTGGACAGGTAAATTTGGCCGAGGAACCGCGAAAATTCTTCCCTTCAAAGATTCAAAAGCTCAAGGAGCAGGCGGAGGAAAGGGTATCTTCTGTTCGTTTGAATGTTCCAATGACATCTCTAAATGAGGGACGTCTAAACCGACTTAAGCAGACGATTTTAGGTCACAGAGGAACAGTTCCACTACATATTATTTTTGAACATGATTCAGGTAGAGCAAGAATGCCACTTGGAAATGACTATCTGGTAAACCCAACACCACAAATGGCAGCAAAAATTAATGAGATTTTTGATGCTGATGCGGTGAAGTTTATTATTGATGGAAAAATCAGCGATGTAGGGTAAAATACTTAAAGATATTTTTTAATCTAGGGATGGATAATGAAGAAACTAATATTATTGCTATTATTAGCGACCAATACTCTTGCAGCATCAGTAAGTGCAAGGGGACAGTTCACCTCAAAACCTGGTGACTCTTTATCTTTTATTAAAGAGCAACTCTATGCCAACACGGTTCGCAACGTTCTTGATTCTGAGCTTGAAAAGCTAGGTCTTGATACAAAGACTTTTTGGCAAAATTACGAAACACAATTTGATGAATACTTTGCGCCAATTAAAGAAAATTACGATCGTGAAACTGGTGCAGTTGATGCTGAAGGCAACCCTGTAACTCTAACGGGGAGTGCTCTTGAAAGATACCAAAGGGGAATTCGTAGCAAGAGACTAAAGGCACGCGCTTCTTTTGGTGGATTTAACTCTATTATTTCTTCATACACAGTAAAGAAGATGTCGAAGTCTTTATCACGAGCAGATACACACTATTATAATATCGATGCAAAAGTTAATCGTAAGTTAGTTTCTGAAATTTACTATCGCTATATTGGACAAGGTAAAACACGTAACTTTACAAAACTTTATCTAAATATCAATTACAAGCTTAAGGATCTAACTTGGGAAGAAGTTGGTGTAAGTTCTCAGTCGAAATTTACAGATGTTGTCGAAGATCACTGGCTTAAAGAGTTAGGAGAGAGTGTTGGTGGTGTCTTTCTTGAAGGGATTGAAGTTGTTAATCCATCAACAAGACAAGAAATTTTCGAACACCTAAAGAAGCCTCTTGTTGTCCTTCGTTCAAATGAAGGAGAGATTCTTGGTACTCGTCAGGAAGAGCTTAGAAATTCACTTATGCTAACTCTTGATATCGCACTTGAAAAAGAGTTTAAAGACGAAAAGCAAAAGCAAATTAATATACAGACATTTGGTGGATTAGTTCTTACTGATTTAAGAGATGGTACGATTGTAAACTTCAAAGATTTTGAGGCCAAAGGACAACAGTATTCGACAGTTGATCCACACAAGCAGAGCTCTGATATTGCAAGCTTTGTTTATCAGCTGCCAATCTCAGAAATGAAGGGATTAAAGAGAACGATTAAGGAGAAA